>NZ_JBHVPG010000013.1:109238-168667 GCF_042887545.1 Streptomyces sp. NPDC057939 | reverse complement strand
CCCGCGAGCGGCCGTCGCGGCCGACCCCGCGCACCCCGGCGCACCCGCCGACGCCGAGGCCGAGGCCCGCGCCCCCCGACCACCGGACCCCGCACCGGACCCGGCGCCGACGGCCGCCTCGGCCGAGCCGGCACCGCCCCGGACGGCGACCGGGTCGCAGGCGGCCGGCCCGGAGGTGGCCGAGCCGGAGCCGACCGGCGCGGCAGCGACAGCGGACGCGGCAGCGGAGGCACCCGAACCGGCGCCGGCGCCCGCCGACGCGCCCCCGGACGATCCCGTCCAGGCCTTCGAGTCCCTCTACGCCTACGCCGCCCCGGCCCTCACCCGGCAGGCGTACCTCCTCACGGCCCGCCGCGCCCTCGCCCACGAGTCGGTGGAGCGGGCCTTCCAGCAGGCCTGGGACCGCTGGCCCGAGGTCGCCACCGACCCCGACCCCGTCGGCTGGGTGCGCGCGGCCGTGTACGAGTACGCCCTGTCCCCCTGGCACCGGTTCCGCCGGGCCCACCGCCACCCCGACAAGCCGCCGGCCGACCCCGCCGACCGGGTCCTGCTCGACGCCCTGCTCGCGCTGCCCCCGGTGCACCGCCGGACGGTGCTGCTCTACGACGGCGTCGGCCTCGACCTGCCCGACACCGCCGCCGAGACCGAGGCCACCACCCCGACCGCGGGCAACCGCCTGCTCCGCGCGCACGACGAACTCGCGGACCGCGTGCCCGAGCTGGCCGACGTCCCGCCGGAGAAACAGTCCGCCGTGCTGCGCGAACGGCTCGGGGCGGTCCGGCCCGCCGTACGGCTGGAGCCGCGCCCCGCGGCCGTCGTCCGCGCCGCCGGGGAGCACCGCGGCCGGCGGTGGACCCGGGCCGGCCTCGTCATGACCGCGCTGATCGCCGTCGCGACCGCCTACACCACGGCCACCGCGCCGCGGGAGTACGAGCCCCCCAGCTCCCCCGGGACGAGCGTCTCCGGAGTTCCCCCGCACAGCGGACCCCAGCGGCTGACCGAGCAGAGCCGGGAACTCCAGGACAAGCTGCGCGCCGACCCCGCCGCGGGACCCGCCCGGGTCTCCCCCGGCCTGGAGTGAGCCCGACGGCGGCGCGAGCACGGAAACGGGCGTGGCCCATGGTCTTGCCCTCGGGGGCGGTGAAGCCCGCGACGTAACCGACGACCGGCTTGGTGACGTTCTTCGCGATGAAGTCCGCCGCACGCTCCTCGGCGTCGCCGCCGATCTCGCCGATCATGACGATGAGCTCGGTGTCCGGGTCGGCCTCGAAGGCCTCCAGGGCGTCGATGTGCGTGGTGCCGATGACCGGGTCGCCACCGATGCCGACGGCGGAGGTGAAGCCGATGTCGCGCAGTTCGTACATCATCTGGTAGGTCAGCGTGCCCGACTTGGACACGAGACCGATCTTGCCGGGCTTGGTGATGTCGCCCGGGATGATGCCGGCGTTGGACTGGCCGGGGGTGATCAGACCCGGGCAGTTCGGGCCGATGATCCGGGTCTTGTTGCCCTTGGCGGTCGCGTACGCCCAGAAGGCGGCGGAGTCGTGCACCGCGATGCCCTCGGTGATGACGACGGCCAGCGGGATCTCGGCGTCGATGGCCTCGACGACGGCGGCCTTGGCGAAGGCCGGCGGGACGAAGAGGACGGAGACGTTGGCGCCCGTCTTCTCGATCGCCTCGGCGACGGAACCGAAGACCGGGACCTCGGTGCCGTCGAAGTCGACGGTGGTGCCGGCCTTGCGCGGGTTCACGCCGCCGACGATGTTGGTGCCGTCAGCCAGCATCAGCTTGGTGTGCTTCATGCCCGTGGCACCGGTCATGCCCTGGACGATGACCTTGCTGTCCTTGTTGAGGAAGATAGCCATGTGAGTCTGTGACCTCTGCCCTTACTTCGCAGCCGCGAGCTCGGCGGCCTTGTCGGCCGCGCCGTCCATGGTGTCCACGCGCTGGACCAGCGGGTGGTTGGCGTCCGACAGGATCTTGCGACCCAGCTCGGCGTTGTTGCCGTCGAGGCGGACGACCAGCGGCTTGGTGACCGCCTCGCCCTTGTCCTCGAGCAGCTGGAGCGCCTGGACGATGCCGTTGGCGACCTCGTCGCACGCGGTGATGCCACCGAAGACGTTGACGAACACGGACTTGACGTCCGGGTCGCCGAGGATGATCTCCAGGCCGTTCGCCATGACGGCGGCGGAGGCGCCACCGCCGATGTCGAGGAAGTTGGCGGGCTTGACGCCACCGTGGTTCTCGCCGGCGTACGCGACGACGTCGAGGGTGCTCATCACGAGACCCGCGCCGTTGCCGATGATGCCGACCTCACCGTCGAGCTTGACGTAGTTGAGGTTCTTCGCCTTGGCGGCGGCCTCCAGCGGGTTCGCGGCCGCGTGGTCCACGAACTCCTCGTGGCCCGGCTGCCGGAACTCGGCGTTCTCGTCGAGCGAGACCTTGCCGTCGAGCGCGATGATGTCGCCGTTGGCGACCTTCGCGAGCGGGTTGACCTCGACGAGGAGCGCGTCCTCGGCGATGAAGGTCGCCCACAGGGTCACGAGGACCTCGGCGACCTTCTCGGCGACCTCGGCCGGGAACTTCGCCAGGGCGACGATCTCGCGGGCCTTCTCGATCGTGACGCCCTCGTTGGCGTTGACCGGGACCTTCGCGAGGGCCTCGGGGGTCTTCTCCGCGACCTCCTCGATGTCCATGCCGCCCTGCACCGAGGCCATGGCCAGGAAGGTGCGGTTGGTCCGGTCGAGGAGGTACGAGACGTAGTACTCCTCAAGGATCTCGGGAGCGGTCTCGGCGATCATCACCTTGTGGACCGTGTGGCCCTTGATGTCCATGCCCAGGATGTCCGTCGCACGGGCGACGGCCTCGTCCGGGGTGGCGGCGAGCTTGACGCCGCCGGCCTTGCCGCGACCGCCGACCTTCACCTGCGCCTTGACTACCGACTTGCCGCCCAGCTTCTCGGTGGCCTCGCGAGCCGCCTCAGGCGTGTCGATGACTTCACCGGCCAGCACCGGTACACCGTGCTTGGCGAAGAGGTCCCTCGCCTGGTACTCGAACAGGTCCACGCGCGTCCGTCCCTTGTCTTCAAAGATTCGCAGTGATTCGCGGTTGTCTGCTATCTGCGTGGGCGTGCCGCGGAGGGCAACGTGACGGCGCTGTCACAAGGAAGGCGCACACGGTGACCGTGGACGCGGCATGTCCGTCCCGCAGGTTATCCCCGTGGGCCGTGGGTCCCTAAATCGCAGATCACACCTGAGCGGTGATACCTGTCACAGATCGCCTCACGGTTGAACTGCATCTTCGTGTGATCTGCCGATTTACGACCGCACGGGTGCGCGACCGCGCCCGGTCCCGTCAGGGAACCGGCAGGGGCCGCTTCTCCAGCGCCGCCGCCATCACGTCCGGGAACAGGTCGGGGGTGCAGGCGAAGGCGGGCGCCCCCAGGGCGGCGAGCGCCGCCGCGTGTTCGCGGTCGTAGGCGGGGGCGCCTTCGTCGGAGAGGGCGAGCAGGGTCACGAACTCCACCCCGGCGCCCTTCATCGCGGCGACCCGCTTGAGCATCTCGTTGCGTATGCCTCCCTCGTAAAGGTCGCTGATCAGGACGACCACCGTGTCGGCGGGCCGAGTGATCTTCGACTGGCAGTAGGCCAGCGCCCGGTTGATGTCGGTGCCGCCGCCCAGTTGGGTGCCGAAGAGCACGTCGACTGGGTCGTCGAGCTGGTCGGTCAGGTCCACGACCGCGGTGTCGAAGACGACCAGCCGGGTCGCGATCGACCGCATGGAGGCGAGGACCGCGCCGAAGACGGAGGCGTAGACGACGGACGCCGCCATCGAACCCGACTGGTCGATGCAGAGGACGACCTCCTTCTTCACCGCCTGCGAGGCCCGGCCGTGGCCGACGAGCCGCTCCGGGACGACCGTGCGGTACTCGGGCAGGTAGTTCTTGAGGTTGGCCCGGATCGTCCGGTCCCAGTCGATGTCGTGGTGCCGGGGCCGGTTGATCCGCGCGGACCGGTCCAGGGCGCCGGTGAGCGTGGCCCGGGTGCGGGTCGCGAGGCGCTTCTCCAACTGCTCGACCACCTTGCGGACGACGGCCCGGGCCGTCTCCTTCGTGGTGTCCGGCATCGCCTTGTTGAGCGAGAGCAGGGTGCCGACCAGGTGGACGTCCGGCTCGACGGCCTCCAACATCTCCGGCTCCAGCAGCAGCGACGCCAGCCCCAGCCGCTCGATCGCGTCCCGCTGCATGACCTGCACCACCGGCGCCGGGAAGTACGTACGGATGTCCCCGAGCCAGCGCGCCACGTTCGGCGCGCTGCCGCCGAGGCCGGCGGACCGCTCCCCCGAACTCCTGCGGGCGCCACCGGAGCCGCCGTACAGCGCGCCCAGTGCGGCGTCCATCGCGGCGTCCTGCCCGGTGAGCGTCCGGCCGGTGCCGTCGGCCTCACCCCCGCCGAGCACCATCCGCCACCGCCGCAGCCGCTCCGCGTCGCCGCCGGTGTCCCCGGCGTCGTTCCCTCCGTCGGCGCTCTCCGCCGGACTCTCCACTGCCCTCATGTCCCCGTCCCCTCCCACTCGTTTGCCACTCCTTCCGTACTCCGCCCCCGGAGTCGAACCAGGCCGTCCACGCCCTGCGTGCCGGGTCGGCGGGCTCCGGCAGAGACGGCCGGACGGCCTAGACCGGCACCGGGGCGGGTGCCGTGTCGACCGGCGCCGCGGACAGCAGCAGGCGGACCAGCTCGGCCGCCGCGTCCGCCCGGACCGGGTCCGGTTCCGCGGCGAAGCCCGCCGGGGCGCCGCCCGGCGCGGCGGCCCCGGCCCTGCCCCCCGGTCCGCGCCGGACCAGCTCGCCCAGGGTCCGCCTCACTCCCGGCTCGTACGCCCCGAACGTCCGCCGCAGCAACGGCAGTACGTCGATGAAGGCGCTCTCCGGCACGGACACCAGCCAGGTGTCGATCAGCCCCAGCAGCCGGTCGTCGTGGACCAGCAGCGTGCCGCCGCCCGCGCTCCCGCCGGCGAACCCCTCGATCCAGCCCGCCGCGTCGGCCGGGGCGGACGCCGGGGACAGGGCGAGCCCCATGAGCCGCGCCGTCTCCTCGGCCGCGAGCCGGCCGTCGTCCAGCAGCAGCCGCGCGGCCCGGCCGCGTATCAGCCCGGGCACGCCGTCCCGCCCGGCCAGCGCCCGCAGCACCGCCGACCAGCGCTCGCGCAGCCCGTCGGCCTCCCGCGCGTCCGCCAGCAGGGCGACCGCCCCGTGCACGCCGTCCACGTGACCGCGCAGTTCCGCCGCCCCGTCGGCGTCCAGCCCGGCCCCGCAGGCGGGCGGCAGCGCCACGCAGATCCGCTCGGCCAGCCCGGCGGCGACCGTGCCCAGCGCCGCCGCGTCCGTCCCCCGCACGTCCCCGTACCGCAGCGAACGGGCCAGCGCCGGCAGAGCCTTGGCCAGGCCCGCCACATCGGTGGCGAGCGCCGCCCGGTCGGCGAGCGCCCGCAGCACGGCCGGCAGCGCCTGCGACAGCCCGGCCAACAGGCACCGCTCGGCCAGTGCCGTGACCTCGCCGAGTTCCACGGCGCCGGCGGCGTCGGCCTCGGCCTTGGCGGTGGCCGCGCCCAGGACGGTGGTGCCCCAGATCCCGGCCTCGGCGACCCGTACCGACAGCTCCGGCTCCCAGCACAGCCGCCAGGTCTCCCGGAAGGTTCCGGTACTGCCGCGGGACGCGACGGGCGCCCCCCAGTCGATCCCGAGCAGCCGCAGCCGGTGCAGCAACAGCGACTTGGCCGCGTCGGTGTCCTTGCGCAGGTCGAGCTCCAGTTCGCGCTGCTGCGCCTCGGCCTTGAGCCGCAACGAACGCAGGCTGCGGGTGAGGTCCCGCTGGAGCGGCACGACGGGCGCGGCGTCCGGGACCTCGCCGAGGACGTCCCCGACCACGAGCCGGTCCTCGACCAGCGCGAGCGGCACGTCGGAGCCGTCGCACATGACGGCCCGGACCGCCTCCAGGGTCTCGGTGAGCCCCGGCAGCGGACGCCCGCGCACCGCGGCCAGGGTCGAGGCCAGTCGGACCGCCTCGATGACGTGCGCGGAGGAGACCTGGAAGTCCTCCTCCCGCAGCAGCCCGGCGACCTTGGTCAGCCACCGCTCGACGGGCCGGTCGCGGGCCGCGAAGAGGTGGGCGTACCAGCCGGGCGAGGTGATGCCCGCGCCGTACCCGCCGGCCCGGGCGAGCCTGCGGTGGGTCCAGGGCACCCAGGTGGTCTCCACCTTCACCTTGGGCAGGCCGGTCAGCAGTGCCCTGTCGGCGGTGGCCGTCGTCCGGGCCGCCAGCGCCGGGACGTGCCAGGCCCCGCAGACCACGGCGTAGTCGTCGCCGAACTCCCTGCGGGCCGCACGCATCCGCTGCCGCATGTGCGCCTCGCGGACCAGGTCGCGCGGGTGGCCGCCGTCCCCGTAGGCCTCGCGCAGGGCCCCCATGGCCTCCGCGAGGGCCTCGAAGGCGGCGAGCGGATCGCGCCCCGCCCCGCCGTCGCGGTGCTCGACGACGTCCTCCCACCAGCGTTCGGGGTCGTCGTACCCGGCGGCTCCGGCCAGTGCCCCGAGCGGGTCCAGGCGGACGTCCCCGGTCCGCTCCCCGTCGCCCCCGTCGCCCGGCTCCGGTCCGGGTCCCGGCGCCGGGTCCCGCACGGCGAGCGTCTGCGCGGCCGGCAGGTCGATGAACCGCACCGGCACGTCCCGGGATTGCGCCCAGCGGAGGGCGACCCACTCCGGGGAGAAGGCGGCCAGCGGCCAGAACGCGGCCCGGCCCGGGTCGTCGGCGGCGTGCGCGAGCAGGGCGACGGGCGGACGCATCCCGGGCTCCGCCGCCAGCGGCAGCAGCGCGTCCCCCTCGGGCGGGCCCTCGATCAGCACGGCCCGCGGCTGCGCCGCGTCGAGCGCGGCCCGCACCGCCCGCGCGGAGCCCGGCCCGTGGTGACGGACGCCCAGCAGCAGCGGCCCCTCGGCGGCCGGGCTCATGCCGAGACCTCCCGGCAGGCGCGGTAGAAGTCCTTCCAGCCGTCCCGCTCGCGGACCACGGCCTCCAGGTACTCCTGCCAGACGACCCGGTCCGCGGCCGGGTCGCGGACGACGGCGCCCATGATCCCGGCGGCCACGTCGGAGGGGCGCAGGACGCCGTCCCCGAAGTGGGCGGCGAGGGCGAGCCCGCCGGTGACGACGGAGATGGCCTCGGCGGTGGACAGGGTCCCGCTGGGCGACTTCACCTTCGTCCGGCCGTCGCCGGTGATCCCGTCGCGCAGCTCGCGGAAGACGGTGACGACCCGGCGGATCTCCTCCAGGCCCTCGGGCGCGGCGGGCAGGTCGAGCGAGCGGCCCATCTGGTCGACGCGGCGGGCGACGATGTCGACCTCGGCGTCGGCGGTGGCGGGCAGCGGCAGGACCACGGTGTTGAAGCGCCGGCGCAGCGCGCTGGACAGTTCGTTGACGCCGCGGTCGCGGTCGTTGGCGGTGGCGATGAGGTTGAAGCCGCGGACGGCCTGCACTTCCTGGCCGAGCTCCGGTATCGGGAGGGTCTTCTCGGACAGGACGGTGATGAGCGTGTCCTGGACGTCGGCGGGGATGCGGGTGAGTTCCTCGACGCGGGCCGTCATGCCGTCGGCCATGGCCCGCATGACGGGGCTGGGGACGAGGGCTTCGCGGCTCGGCCCGTGGGCGAGGAGGCGGGCGTAGTTCCAGCCGTAGCGGATGGCTTCCTCGGGGGTGCCGGCGGTGCCCTGGACGAGGAGCGTGGAGTCCCCGCTGACGGCGGCGGCCAGGTGTTCGGACACCCAGGTCTTCGCGGTTCCGGGCACTCCGAGGAGGAGCAGGGCGCGGTCGGTGGCGAGGGTGGTGACGGCCACTTCGACGATGCGGCGCGGACCGACGTACTTGGGCGTGATGACCGTGCCGTCGTCGAGCGTGCCGCCGAGCAGGTACGTCGCCACGGCCCACGGGGAGAGCTTCCAGCGGGTGGGCCGGGGCCGGTCGTCGGCGGCCGCCAGGGCTTTCAGTTCGTGTGCGAAGGCGTCCTCGGCGTGCGGTCGCAGTACTTCTGCGGGGCTCTCGTTCTCGGTCGTGGTCATGGTCCCCCTCCAAGGCTCTCCAGCCGCTTCCGGCTGCTCCACCCAAGGTGCACCATGCCACTGACAACACCCCCTGTTCATCGAGTTGTTGCAGGTCAGAGCGATTGTCAGTGGGGGTCCCTACGGTTGTTCCCATGACTGAGCAGGGGGTTCGCTGGACGGCGGAACAGGTACTCGCCCTGGCACCTGACGATGCGTCGCGCAAGGCGGGGGGCAGGCTGGGCGGGGCGGGTCCGTGGTCGCAGACCGGAGGTTCCGCTTCCGGTGCGGTGTGGGGGTTGTGCAAGGGCAGCGGCAGCAAGCCGTACCGGACGGTCGTGGACCTGACGGGCCCGGCGTACAAGTGCTCCTGCCCGAGCCGGAAGTTCCCGTGCAAGCACGCGATGGGACTGCTGTTGCTGTGGGCGGCGGAGGGAGCGGGGGATCCGGTCGAGGCACCGGACTGGGCGGGGGAATGGCTGGCGGAGCGGGCGGCGAAGGCCGCCCGGCCGGCGGTCGCGGCGGCGGGACCGGTGGACGAGGAGGGGGCGAGGCGCCGCGCGCTGCGGCGGGCGGAACGGATCGGCGCGGGGGTCACCGAGCTGGAACAGCGGCTCGCGGACCTGTTGCGCGGCGGCCTGGCGGGCCAGGAGCAGACGGGATACGCGCCGTGGGAGGAGGTGGCGGCCCGGATGGTCGACGCCCAGGCCCCGGGACTGGCCTCCCGTGTAAGGGAGTTGGGGACAATACCCGGTTGCGGCCCGGGCTGGCCCGCCCGGATGCTTGAGGAGTTCGCGCTGCTGCACCTGCTGGACAGGGCCTGGCTGGGGGTGTCCGGGCTGCCGGAGCCGCTGGCCGCGACCGTTCGGAGCCGGGTGGGGCTGCCGTCCTCGGGGGAGGGCGAAACCGTACGGGACCACTGGCTCGTGCTGGCCCAGTACGACTCGGCGTCCCCGGACGGCCGGCTCACCACCCGCCGGATATGGCTGCACGGGACGGGGAGCGGGCGCCCGGCCCTGGTGCTGGACTTCGGGCCGCCCGGGCGACCGCCGGGGTTGGCCCTGCCGGTCGGGCTGGTGCTGGAGGCGGAAGCCCGTTTCCGGCCCGGCTCGGCGGGACTGCGGGCCGACCTCGGGGAACGGTTCGCGGCAGCGGTACCGGCCACCCGGGTTCCGCCCGGGGTGGGCACGCAGGAGGCGCTGACCGCCTACGGGGACGCGCTGGCGCAGGACCCGTGGCTGGAGTCGTGGCCGGTGGTGCTGGGTCCGGTGATCCCGATACCGGGGGAATCGGGTGACGCGAGTTGGCAGCTCGCGGACGCCGATGGGGCGTCCGCGCTGCCGGTGAACCTCGCCGGGGGCCGTTCACGTTCGGGTCTGTGGCAACTGGCCGCCCTCTCGGGCGGCGGTCCCGTCACGGTGTTCGGCGAGTGCGGTCACCGCGGGTTCACCCCGCTGACGGCATGGCATCCGCAGGGGGCGGAGCCGGTCGCCCTCGGGTGACGTCGGGCGGGGAGCAGGGGGGCGACGGCGCGGGGGCGCCGCCGTGAGGAACGAGGAAGCCGGGGGGCTTTGTGAACGACAACCACGCGAGCTGAGGCACTGACCGATCCGAACACGGACGCTCCGGTCCCGCGGAGGGGGCGGGACCGGAGCACGGAACACGAAGAGGGAGGGGTCCGATGAACGGCACGGCCGAGGCGGACGAGAAGAACACCGTGGCACCGCAGGCCTGGGAGGACCTGGTCGCCGCCGCGCTGCTCGGGACCGAGCGGCGCGGCGGCGCGCCGCAGGCCCTGCTCGACGCGGCGGCCGTGCAGACCCTGCGCCGCCGCGCCGGGCTCCTGCCGGCTCCGGCGGGCCGACTGCCGCAGCCCGCCCCGCGGGATCCGCGTCCGGCCCCGCCGGACGCGGCCCGGCGGCGGCTCGCCCAACTCCTGGCGGGCCGCGCGGGCGCGGGCGGCTCCGGGGGGCGGCGCGGGGCCTCCCCCGATCTGACGGAACTGCTGCCGCAGTGGCTCGCCACTGCGGCACGGCACGGCTACCGGGCCCCGTCGGCGTTGGTCCCGGCGCTGCTGGACGCGGCCCGGGCCCGGACCGACCTGCGCCCCCAGGCCCTGGCACTGGCCGGGGCGCGGGGACTGTGGCTGGCCCGGTTCAATCCCGACTGGCGGTTCGCGCTCCGCGGCGGGACGGGGGGCACGGGCGAACTGCCCGACCCGGCCGACAGGGAGGCGGTGGGCCGGCTCTGGGAGGAGGGGCTCTTCGCCGAACGGGTCGCCCTGCTGGGCGTCGTCCGGGCGCACGAGCCGGCGGCCGCACCGCGCCTGCTGGCCACGACCTGGTCCACCGAACGGGCCGAGGACCGCCTGATGTTCCTCGATTCCCTACGGGCGGGCCTCTCCCCCGCGGACGAGCCGTTCCTGGAATCCGCGCTCGGGGACCGCAGCCGCAACGTACGGGCGACCGCGGCCGAGCTGCTGTCCGCCCTGCCGGGGTCCGCCCTGGCCGGGCGGATGGCGGAACGCGCCCTGGCCTGCGTCGGTCCGCGGTCGGTGACCCCTCCGGCGGAGTGCGACGCGGGGATGCTCCGCGACGGGGTGGTCAAGCGCCCCCCGGCGGGCCGCGGCGAGCGGGCCTGGTGGCTCGGTCAGCTGGTGGAGGCGGCTCCGCTGGACCGCTGGCGGGACCGGTTCGGCGGGCTCGACCCGGCGGAGATCGTCGCCCTGCCGGTGACGGAGGGATGGGCGGAGGAACTGCACGCGGCGTGGTGCCGGGCGGCCGTCCGTCAGGGCGACGCCGAGTGGTCGAAGGCGCTCCTCGGCCCGCCGTCGGCACCGCCGGCCGCCGGGCCGGGCACCGCGTCCCTGGCGGAACGCGCGAAGCTGCTGGAAACGTTGCCGGAGGACGAACGGGCCTCATGGGTGGCGGAGTTCGTACGGGCCCACGGCCTCTCCGAGGCCTTCCAGCTGCTCGGCGTCTGCGTGGTCCCGTGGTCCGGGGCGCTGGGTCGGGCCGTGGTCGAAGCCCTCGACTCCGCCCGCGAGGCGGGCAGCTACCCGTGGAGCTTCAGCGGGGTGATGGGCCTGGCCGAGCGCTGCCTCGACCCGACCGAGACCGCTCACCTGGAAGCGCTCACGTCCGGCTCCCAGGACCCGCCGGACGCCTCACCGGGGGCGGCCGCCTACTGGGCGGAGGCCTTCCAACGCCTGGTGGCCACGCTGCGGCTGCGCGCCACGATGCTCGCCGAGCTCGCCCCCGCGCACACCTGACACGGCCCGAGCGGGGGCGTGCCCCGGCTCGGGGCCGACCCGGGCCGACCTGCGCCCGACCCGGGGCCGCTCGGCGAGGCCTACTGGCGGACGTTCCCGTTGACCCATTCCACGATCGCCGTGGTCGTCGCACCCGGCGTGAAGATCTCGGCGACACCCTTCGCCTTGAGCGGAGCGATGTCGTCCTCCGGGATGATCCCGCCACCGAACACCTTGATGTCCTCGGCGTCCCGCTCCTTCAGGAGTTCCAGGACGCGCGCGAACAGCGTGTTGTGGGCGCCGGAGAGGATCGAGAGGCCGATCGCGTCGGCGTCCTCCTGAATGGCGGTGTCCACGATCTGCTCGGGGGTCTGGTGGAGGCCGGTGTAGATGACCTCCATGCCGGCGTCGCGCAGTGCACGTGCGATCACCTTGGCACCCCGGTCGTGGCCGTCGAGACCCGGCTTGGCCACCACCACACGGATCGGACCGGTCACACCCATCGCACTGCCTCCCGAGTGAACGAACGTTAAGTACAGCATCGCGCACCGCACCGTTTCACGGTCAAGCGGGAGGGGGAAATCACACGTGGGACACAGCGGATCCATCACCGCCGAGTCGCCCCGCCACCGCGCCGACAGCCGCCCGGCACGGTGGCGGGGCCGCGTCGGCGGTGCGGTCGTGTCCCCGAGAGGTCCAGGGGAGGGCCGTCCATGGGGCTGTCGATCACACCACTGCCGCTTTCGATGACCGGGGCCGCGCTGCGCGCCGCCGTCCTGGAGGCCGTCGTACTGGCCGGGCACCTCCTGCTCTATCCCACCGGGCTCCTCGACGAGCGCCGCGCGCCGGCCGACGCCGACACCACCGGCGACACACCGTCCGAGACCCGGGGGCAGCGTCCGCCCGTGCTGCTCCTGCACGGGTTCACCGACAACCGGTCGGTCTTCGTCCTGTTGCGGCGCGCCCTCGGCGCGGACGGCCGGCGCCGGGTGGAGACGTACAACTACTCGCCCTTCACCCGCGATCTGCGCGTCACGGCCCGCCACCTCGCCCGGCGCGTCGAGGAGCTGTGCGAGCGCAGCGGGCAGGACCGGGTGGACCTCGTCGGGCACAGTCTCGGCGGCCTCGTCGCCCGTTACTACGTGCAGCGGCTCGGCGGCGACGCGCGGGTGCGGACGCTGATCACGCTCGGCACCCCCCATTCGGGCACCCGGGTGGCGCCCTTCATGGACGCGCACCCGCTGGTCCGGCAGATGCGTCCGGAATCAGATGTGTTGAGCGAATTGGGCGCACCCTCGCCGGGCTGTCGGACCAGGATGGTCGCCTTCTGGAGCGAGTTCGACGCGCTGATGGCGCCGACCGGGACGGCCAGGATCGAGCATCCGGACCTGGACTCGACGAACGTGCAGGTCACCGGCATCGGTCACCTGGCCCTGCCGGTCCATCCCGCCGTGATCACCGCGGTCCGGCGCGCCCTGGACGGTCCGGTCAGCGACGCCACGGCGCCCGCGGCGGCGCCCGTCGCGGCATCCTCCGCATCCGATGCCACCTCACGCACCGCGCCCGCCCCGCGCCCCGCACCGACCACGCGCTCCGCACCCACCGCAACCGGTACCACCGGTTCCACGGGAACCGAGGGCCAAGGCCTGGCCATCTGAATCCCCGAGGGACGCGAACACACCGGGGGCAGGATGCGCACGAGGGCCGGGGCCGGCGAGGACGGCACGATCGGGACCGGTCGCCGCGCCGTCCTGGCCGCCGTGTCGGCGAACCTGGCCCTCGGCATCCCGGCCGTCGTCCCCTTCGGCCTGGCGTGGTGGCTCGTGACGGAGTACCTGCCGATGGACTGCCGCAGCACGGCCGACCTCTCCGATCCCGGTCTGCGGAACTGCAACCACACGACCCTCGACCACGCGGACATCGTGCTGTTCCTGCTGGTCGTGACCGGGGTGTTGCTGGTCGGCGCGGTGGCCGTGATCGACGGGGTGCTGCCCGGCCGGGAACGTCGGGGCCTGTGGCTGAGGGCGGCCCTGCTCGTACCGGTGCCGTTCGCCGCCCTCCTGGCCCTCACCGTGCACGGCGGTTCCTGAGGCCGGTGCCGGAGTCACGCTCGGTCTCCCGCCCAACGCCACTCGAACTAATTTCGAACTCAAGGCCAAGGCTCGGTGTTCGGAGGACCGAAAGGCCGCCGAATGCCCCGTTCCCGTAAGAACGGAACCCGCCGAAGATTGTCGTGCCGTGTAACCGACGGGTACAGTCACGCCACTGCTCTCCTCCGGTGAACCTTGAGTTCCCCGGCCACCCAGGCCCCCCACTGCCGAGGCGAAAGAGAAGTTGGTGAACGACCGCCCGACGTCGGGCCAGTACCCCGAAACCGGGTATGACGGCCTTTCCACCACCACTTTCGCTGGTGACCAGGCATACGTTTCCTATGAAACGCAGGGCCAGGGCTACCAATACCCCGCGGATTACACGACTTCCGGGACCTACGACGCCTACGGCTCGTACCAGTCGACCGGTTCGTACGACACCACCGCGTGGTCCGCGCCCGAGACCTACCTGCCGACCGTGCCCAGCCAGGGCGTCCCCGACGACGGCACCGGCCAGTGGGACGCGAGTGCCTGGAACGCGACCGGAACCGGAACCGGCTTCGAGTCGGCGTCCTTCGGTTACGACCACGCCTCCTCGGAACAGACGGGCAACTGGACCCTCCCGGGATACGGGCAGGAGACCGGCACCTACGACGCCACCGCGTGGAACGGCGGAGGGGCCACCGAGCCCGTCGCCGACGCCCACACCTACAACGGCGTCACCTCCCAGGCGGGTGCCTACGGTTACGAGGCCACCACCGTCGTCCCGGTCGTGCCGGGCTCCGACTCCGCGGGTGCGTACGCCGACGCCTACTCGGACTCCTACGGCGATCCGTACGCCGAGTCCTACGCGGGCACCTCCCCCGAGTCCTACACCGACCCGTACTCCGAGGCGGGCGCGGACCTCCACACCGCCGAGACCTCCGTCTTCGAGGCGGTGGCCGCTCCGTCCGCGAACGAACCGGTCTTCATCGACGGTGTGCACGACCTGCCCACGCAGGCCATGCCGGTCACCCCGGGCGAACCGCGCTCGGCACGTCGGGCCGGGGCCAAGGGCTCCGCGAAGGGCGCCTCGACATCGGCGTCCAAGAACGGCGGCAAGAGCGGGTCCAGGACCAACGCCGCCAAGACCACCGGCGGCGCCGGCGGCAACACCCGTCGCCGCACCCCGGCCAAGCGGTCCGCCCTGCTGACCGTCGCCGTGCCCTCCGCCTGCGTGATGGGGGTCGCCGGAGTGGCCGCCGCGTCCGTCGGCGGACTCACCGGCGGCGCCGAGAAGCCCGCCGAGGAAACCACCACGATGGCGGCGCCCGATCCCGCCTCGGTGAAGCCGGTCGCCGCGAACAACAAGCTCGACACCCAACTGGCCGCGCTCAGCGCCGACGCCGGTGACTTCGCGGACCGCGCGAGCCGCACGCAGGAACGCCTCGACCTCCGCCAGCGCCAGGAGGACGAGAAGAAGAAGCGTGCCGAGGAGGCCGCGGCCAAGGAGGCCGCCCGCCCCAAGTTCGCGGTGCCGGTCGCCCAGAACGGCCTCTCCGCCAGCTTCGGCCAGTCCGGCGGCATGTGGATGTCCGTGCACACCGGCATCGACTTCCCGGTCTCCTACGGAACGCCCGTCATGGCCGCCACCGACGGCACCGTGCGCACCCAGTGGAACAGCGCCTACGGAAACATGGCCATAGTGACCTCGCCCGACGGCACCGAGACCTGGTACTGCCACCTCGGCAGCACCAAGATCCGGTCCGGCAAGGTCAAGGCCGGCGAGGTCATCGCCTACTCCGGCAACTCCGGCAACTCCACCGGACCGCACCTCCACTTCGAGGTGCGACCGGGTGGCGGGTCCGCGATCGACCCCCTGGCCTGGCTGCGCAGCCACGGCCTGGACCCGAGGTAACGCACCCCGGGCCCGGAGGCCCGGGGGCTAGAGCTTCTGCACCGGCGCGTACCGCAGCAGCAGCCTCTTCGGCTTGTCGTCACCGAAGTCGATCGTGGCCTGCGCGTCCGCGCCGGCTCCCCTGACCTCCATGACCGTGCCCAGGCCGAACTGGTCGTGCGTGACCCGGTCCCCGACCGTCAGCGCGATGACCGGCTTGTCGGATGCCCGGCGCGTGGCGAACCCCGACGGGCCCGCCTTCGTACGGGACGAGGACAGGAACGCCTCGGGCGAGGTCCCGAAGGTCGCCTTGCCGGAGCTCGACCCGGATCCGTACCCGGAGCCGCGCATCGGCCCGGCCGGCTTCTGGGTCGCTCCCGTCCTCTTCCACTGGAGGTACTCGGTGGGGATCTCCTCCAGGAACCGTGACGGCGGGTTGTACGAGGGGGTGCCCCAGGCGCTGCGCATGCCGGAACGGGTCAGGTACAGCCGCTCGCGCGCCCGGGTGATGCCGACGTAGGCGAGGCGGCGCTCCTCCTCCAGTTCCTTGGTCTGGCCGAGCGCGCGCATGTGCGGGAAGACGCCGTCCTCCATGCCGGTCAGGAAGACCACGGGGAATTCGAGGCCCTTGGCGGTGTGCAGCGTCATGAGGGTGATGACGCCGCTGCCGTCCTCGTCCTCGTCCGGGATCTGGTCGGAGTCGGCGACGAGCGCGACCTGCTCCAGGAACTCGGAGAGGGTGCCCGGACCGGCGGCGGCACCCGCCGCGACGCCGGTCCCGGTGTCGTCCCCGGCCGCCGGGGTCGCCGCCTCACCGCGCGCCTGCTCGAATTCGAGGGCGACGGCCGCCAGCTCCTGGAGGTTCTCGATCCGCGTCTCGTCCTGCGGGTCGGTGGAGGACTGCAGCTCGGCGAGGTAGCCCGTCCGCTCCAGCACCGCCTCCAGCACGACCGCCGGACCGGCGCCGGAGTCGACGATGGTGCGGAGCTCCTCCATCAGCACGTTGAACCGCTTGACGGCGTTGGTGGACCGGGCGGCCATCCCGAAGGCCTCGTCGACGCGCTTCAGCGCCTGCGGGAAGGTGATCTTCTCCCGCATCGCGAGGGCGTCGATCATCGCCTCGGCCCGCTCGCCGATGCCGCGCTTGGGCACGTTCAGGATCCGCCGGAGCGGGACGTTGTCCTCGGGGTTCGCCAGGACGCGCAGGTAGGCCAGGACGTCCCGGACCTCCTTGCGCTCGTAGAAGCGGACGCCGCCGACGACCTTGTAGGGCAGTCCGACGCGGATGAAGATCTCCTCGAACACGCGCGACTGGGCGTTCGTCCGGTAGAAGATCGCGACGTCGCCGGCCTTGGCCTCCTTGGCGTCGGTCAGGCGGTCGATCTCGTCGGCGACGAACTGCGCCTCGTCGTGTTCGGTGTCGGCGACGTAGCCGGTGATCACGGAGCCGGAGCCGGCCTGGGTCCACAGGTTCTTGGCGCGGCGGTTCTGGTTGCGCTCGATGACCGCGTTGGCGGCGGACAGGATCGTCTGCGTGGAGCGGTAGTTCTGCTCCAGCAGGATCGTGGTCGCGTCCGCGTAGTCCTCCTCGAACTGGAGGATGTTGCGGATGGTCGCGCCGCGGAAGGCGTAGATCGACTGGTCGGCGTCACCGACCACGCACAGCTCGGCGGGCGGCAGGTCCGGGTACCCGGTGCCGACCAGCTCGCGGACGAGCGTGTACTGGGCGTGGTTGGTGTCCTGGTACTCGTCGACCAGGACGTGCCGGAACCGGCGGCGGTAGTGCTCGGCGACGTCCGGGTGGGACTGGAGCAGGTGGACCGTGGTCATGATGATGTCGTCGAAGTCGAGGGCGTTGGCCTCGCGCAGCCGGCCCTGGTACATCGCGTACGCCTGGGCCACGGTCTTCTCGAAGCCGTCGACGGCCTGGGCCGCGAAGGCCTCCTCGTCGATCAGCTCGTTCTTCAGGTTGGAGATCTTGGCGTTGAAGGACTTCGGCGGGAACTTCTTCGGGTCCAGGTCCAGGTCGCGGCAGACGAGCGCCATCAGGCGCTTCGAGTCGGCGGCGTCGTAGATCGAGAACGACGAGGTGAAGCCGAGCAGCTTGGACTCGCGGCGCAGGATGCGCACGCAGGCGCTGTGGAAGGTGGACACCCACATGGCGTTCGCGCGCGGGCCGACGAGGCTCTCGACGCGCTCCTTCATCTCGCCGGCGGCCTTGTTGGTGAAGGTGATCGCCAGGATCTGACCGGGGTGGACGTGCCGCGCGGACAGCAGGTGGCCGATGCGGTGGGTCAGCACCCGGGTCTTGCCGGAGCCGGCGCCGGCCACGATGAGCAGCGGGGATCCCGCGTGCACCACGGCGGCGGCCTGCTCCGTGTTGAGCCCGTCGAGGAGCGTCGCCGGGTCGATGACGGGCCTGGGGGCGCCGTCCCGGTAGTACGCGTCCCCGCTCATGGGTGCGTCGAAGCGGCCTCCGAAGAGGTCGTCCGCGTCCGGCTCCGGGGCAGCGTGTTCCTCGGGGGGCGGCGGGACCTCGTCGGAGGGGGTCAGGTCCGCCAGGAAACTGTCGTCAAAGAGGCTACTCATCGCCTTCCGAGTCTAGGGGGCCGCACCGACAACCGGTCCCGTCCCCGGTGAATCGGCGGGATTCGCCGGGCCCCGCACATGGCGGTGGCCCGCCCCCCGCCGGGGGACGGGCTGGGGCGGGCCACCTGTGAATGCGGTCGGGATGCCCTGGCGGGCGGGGGGACTACCAGCCGGCGGAGCCGATCTCGGTGCGGGCGCCGAGGCCGGTGCCGGTGCCCGGGTAGAGGAAGAGCTTGCCGGTCGAGTTCTGGACGGCGATCAGGTCGTCCGGACCGTTGGAGCCCTTGAGGTCGCCGCCGATGAGGTCGGACATGCTGTTCCAGCCGCCGTTGCCGATCAGGATGCGGGGGCTGAGGTAGCCGCGGTCACCGGGGTACAGGAAGAGGTCACCGGTGGACTCCTCGACCGCGACGAGGTCCTGCTTGCCGCTGTTGTTCACGTCCATGCCGGTCAGGTTGGACATGCCGTTCCAGCCGCCCGAGCCGATCTCCTTGCGGGAGCCGAGCTGGCCCGAGGTCGAGCCCGGGTAGAGGTAGAGCTTGCCGGTGGACTTCTCGACGCCGGCGAGGTCGGACACGGCGTCGCCGTTGAGGTTGAGCGCGGTCAGGTCGGACATGCCGTTCCAGCCGCCGGTGCCGATCAGGACGCGGGTGCCGCCACTGGCGAGGGTCGAGTTGTCGGAGCCCTTGTACAGCCACAGCTTGCCGGTGGACTCCTCGACGCCGACGATGTCGTCCTTGCCGTCACCGGTGAAGTCGCCGCCGGTCAGGTTGGACATGCCGTTCCAGCCGCCCGAGCCGATCTCGATGCGGGTGCTGCCGCCGGCGATGGTCCCGTTCGCGTTGCCCTTGTACAGCCACAGCTTGCCGGTGGAGGCCTCCACGGCCACCACGTCGACGACGCCGTCGCCGGACAGGTCGGCCGAGGCCAGGTCGATCATGCCGGCGCCCGGGTTTCCGGGGCCCGGCTTCGGGGGCTGCGGCTTCGGGTCGGGTTCCGGGTTGGCGCAGTTCTTGCTGGTCAGGCTGCGGCCGGGGTAGAAGGCGCTGCCGTTGAAGACGGTGCGCTGGTAGCTGCCGTTGTAGCGCTGTTCGTAGTGCAGGTGGGCGCCGGTCGATCCGCCCGTGCTGCCGACGAGGCCGACCAGCTCCCCGGCGTCGACCTTCTCGCCCTCGGACACCTTGAAGGCGTTGAGGTGGGCGTAGAGGGTGCTCCAGCCGTTGCCGTGGTCGATGGTGACGAACTTGCCGTAGCTGGTGTTGCCCTTGTCCCTGATGTGGGCCGTGCCGCCGGCGCTGGCCAGGACGGGCTTGTTCGTGGTGGTGCCGCCGTGCGTCCAGTCGATCGCGTTGGCGGAGGGGCTGTGGTACGAGCGGGAGTCGCCGAACCAGCTCTCACCGCAGGTGAACGGCATCTGGAACTTGGGGCGGCCGCCGTCTGTGGTGGCGGACGCGGCCATCGGCGCGGCGATCGGGGCGTCGGGCAGACCCATCTCGGCCGGGGTCAGGACGGGCAGCACGCCGTGGTGGTCCTCGCCCTCGGCCTGGGCGCCGCCGATGGAGAGGGCGGTGGCGGCCAGCGTGGCGCAGATGAGGCCGGTGGCGATGGCGACGCGCTTGGACATGCGGCGGGCGATCGGAGTGGTGGCAGCAGACATGGGAGTGGTCCAAACCGGCACGCGGGTGCCTGGGGAAGGTGGGAAGGCTTCGGTGGTGCTCCGGGTGCGGAAGACCCGTCGGAGCGGCTGCGCGGGGCAGTGGTACTGCTGAGGTTTCGGGGGCCGCCGGGTCCGGCGGCGGGGCCGCGCGGGGCGCGCGGCGGGGTGCGGCGGGGTGCGGCGGGGCCGGGCGGGAGGGCGGCGGTGCGGGCCGCCCTCCCGGAGGGGGCTACCAGCCGCCGTTGCCGATCAGCTTGCGGGCGCCGAGGCCGGTGCCGTTGCCCGGGTAGAGGAAGAGGTCGTTGTTCGCCTTCTCGACACCGATGAGGTCGTCGTAGGCGTTCGACGTGAAGTCGCCGCCGATGAGGTCGTTCATGGTGTTCCAGCCGCCGTTGCCGATCAGCTTGCGGGCGTCCAGGCCGGAGCCGTTGCTCTTGTAGAAGAAGAGGTCGCTGCTGGAGGTCTCGACGCCGACGACGTCGGTCCTGCCGTCGTTGTCGACGTCCATGCCGACCAGATCGTGCATGCCGTTCCAGCCGCCGGTGCCGATCAGGACGCGGGTGCTGCCGCCGCCGATCGAGCCGGCGCCGTTGCCCTTGTACAGCCAGAGCTTGCCGCTGGAGGTCTCGACGCCGACCACGTCGGCCTTGCCGTCGCCGTTGAAGTCGCCGCCGATCAGGTCGTGCATGCCGTTCCAGCCGCCGGAGCCGATCTCCTTGCGGGAGTTCAGACCGCTGCCGTTGCCCGGGTAGAGGTAGAGCTTGCCCGAGTCCTCCTCGGTGGCGACGATGTCGTCCTTGCCGTCACCGTTGAAGTCGCCGGCCGCCAGGTTGGTCATGCCGTTCCAGCCGCCCGAGCCGATCTCGACGCGGGAACCGCCGCTCGCGATGGTCCCGTTCGTGTTGCCCTTGTACAGCCACAGCTTGCCGGTGGAGGCCTCGACGCCGACCACGTCGTCCACCGAGTCCCCGTTGATGTTGGCGGCGACGAGGTCGGTCATGCCGGCGGGCTTCGGCGGCTTCGGGGTGGTGGAGTCGTCGACGATGTTCTTGTAGCGGACCGGGTAGAAGGGGCCGTAGTTCCCGTAGTACGGGTAGTCGTACACGCGGTAGTGCACGCCGCTCGGGGTGAAGTCGAAGCCCCAGTACTTGGTCTTCTCGCTGTTCGCCCACTTCTCGAAGAGGGCGATGTGGCCGTTGGCGCCGCTGTCGTTGTCGAGGAGGGCGTCTCCCGCCTTCAGCTCGGCCTTGCTGATCGATTCGACGACGCCGCGGGTCTCGAAGGTGGGGGTGATGAGCGAGTCGTCCAGGTCCCAGGCCATCGAGACGAAGCCGGAGCAGTCGGTGCGGTAACCGCCGTGCTTATTGCCCCAGTCGTAGTCGAGGCCGATGCCGACCCAGCTCTTGGCCCGCGCTATGACCTGGCTGCGGGTGATCGTCGACGCGGAGGCGGCGAACGTGGAGGCCTTCAGCTCGCTCGGGGCCTCGGCGCCCTGACCGGTGCTGCCCCAGTCGGGGTTGGACGCCGGAGCGGCGGCGGGTGCGGCGGTCGGCGAGGCGAACGCCGCCGAGTCGATACCCGCGACGGTGCCCATGGCGACGGCGGCGGTGATCAGGGTGGCGACGGCGGTGTTGCGGGTGCGGCGGGTGTAACGAGGCATGACAAAGCTCCGGTTCGCGTTCGATGAGGTGTGAGGGCCGGGAGCGGGTGCTCGACCGGCCGCCGTACGGGGCGTGCGGGAAGTGCGGGTGCCGCGAGGGCGGCGGGAAGTACCGGGACCACTGCTGGAAGTGCGTCAAGTGCGCGGCGCGTGCCGGGCGTTCGGGCCGTGGGGCCCGGTGCGGCGGGCGGGCGCGCCGGTGTGACCGGGGGACAGCTGTCCTGCAGGTACAGCGGTCCGGTGGAGCACCGTTCCGAGCCGGCGCGGGAAGTCGGCCGGCGGGGGCGGTCAGCCCGGGTTCACGATCCTGGCGGCGGGTACCGCGGAGGCGACGGGGGCGATGGCGGTGATGCCGAGGGTGAGGGCGATGACCGCGGCGGCCCGTGCGAATCCGATGCGCATGACGAGGGTTCCTTCCGGTGCAGAACGGGTGGAGCTGGGCGGGTGTCCTCCCCTTCGCATCCCGTACGTCCCGCGGTGACGTCTCTCAGGCTTCGAGGGGGTGTCTCCGGCGTTTCCCGGCGACAGGCATTAGCTTCGCCGCCCGACGAAGGCCGCGGAAGGGGATCCGGGGGGCCCGAACCGGCCATGGCCCGTTCGGGCCGCGTCGCCCGTTCCCGGGCTTCCCCGACCGTCGTCCCGGGCTCCCCCGCACCCCGTTGCCGAAGTCCTCGACCACCCGTTCCGGGGTTGCGCCGACCGCGCGTTCACGGTCGTCGGGACCGGTCGCGGGAGGCTGCGCAGTGCCCCGTAGGCTCGGCCGCATGGACGTACTGATCAATGTCTTCGTCGGCCTGCACATCATCGGGATCGCCTCGCTCCTGGGCGGTTTCCTGACCCAGATGAAGGCGATGGGCGCGGGCACCGCCCGTTTCGTGCCCGCGATGCTGCACGGCGCGCTGACCATGCTCGTGACGGGCGTCCTGCTCGTCGGTTTCCGCGAGATGGGCGACGGCGCCCCGCTGAACCACGTCAAGATCGGCGTGAAGCTCGCGATCCTCTTCGTCGTCCTCGCGCTCGTCTACGTCAAGCGGGACGACGAGCACGTCGACAAGGGGCTCTTCGCCACGGTCGGCGCACTGACCACGGCCAACATCTTTATCGCCGTCCTCTGGCACTGACCGGTCGGTCCCGATCACGAACGGCCACTTCGGACCATCTCGTCACCGTCCCGTTACCTGCGGGTCTAGCGTCCTCCCCCGAGACCGACGGAAGGACGTGAGGCCCCCGTGGCCAGTCATCGAAAGCCCAGGCAGCGCCCGTTCAGCGGCGGCGGCGTACGGACCGCCGCCACCCTCGTGCTCGCGGGCGCTGCCACCGCCACCGCCTTCGAGGGCACCTCGCACGCCGACCCCCGGCAGAGCCCCGCCGAGGTCAAGGCGGAGGTCGACCGGCTCTACCAGGAGGCCGAGGCCGCGACCGAGCAGTACAACGGGGCCAAGGAGAAGGCCGACGAGGCCGAACGGGCGCTCACCGGACTGCGCGAGGAGTCCGCCCGCCGCACGGACCGGCTGAACACCGCCCGCACCGCGCTCGGGTCGCTGGCCGCCGGGCAGTACCGCAGCGGCGGCCTGGGGCCCGCGTTCCAGCTGGTCATGGCCACCGATCCGCAGGACTACCTCGACCGGGCCTCGCTCCTGACCCGGGCCGGCAGGCGCACCGCCGCGGAGGTGTCCTCCGTACGCCGCGGTCTGGACGACGTCGGCAGGCTGCGCGACCAGGCCTCCGGGCGCCTCGCGGACCTGCGCGCCCGGCAGGCCGACACGGCCCGGCACAAGGCCACCGCCGAGGCGAAGCTCAGTACGGCGAAGCGCCTGCTGGCCCGGCTCACCTCGGAGGAGCGGGCCGCGTACGAGGCGCAGTCCGGGACCGCGAACGGCACCACCACCGCCCCCGTCCGTACGCCCGGCACTCCCCCGCCGCCCGCACCCGCCGACGGCTCCCGCGCGGCCCGGGCCGTGGCCTTCGCGTACGGGGCGATCGGCAAGCCGTACGTCTGGGGCGCGACGGGCCCGGGCTCCTTCGACTGCTCAGGGCTGACGCAGGCCGCCTGGCGCGCGGCCGGGGTGTCCCTGCCCCGTACGACCTACACCCAGATCAACGCCGGGCAGCGCGTCGCGCGCGGCCAACTGGCCCCCGGGGACCTGGTCTTCTTCTACTCCGGCGTCACGCACGTCGGCATGTACGTCGGCAACGGCCAGATGATCCACGCCCCGCGCCCCGGCTCCACGGTCCGCCTCGCGCCGATCGACTCCATGCCGTGGGCGGGCGCGACCCGCCCGGCGTGAGGGCATGACGGCATGACCGACGGAACACGGGTCCGGGCCGGCTACGGCGCCTTGACCGTCCGGCTCAGCCAGTCGAAGGTCTGCGGGAGCTGCTTCGACCAGGAGTCGAGGTTGTGGCCGCCGGTCACCTTCTCCGCGTGGACGACGGTGGGAGCCTGCGCGATCGCCTTGAGGTCCGTGCCGGACAGGTAGCCGTCCTGTTCGGCGCCCGACATCCACAGGGACACCGGCGGGGGCGTGGGCGCGGACTTCAGGAGGTGCTTGAGGTTGTGGGTGCGGCGCAGTTCGGGGTCCTGGGCGACCAGCGAGGAGGGTTCCTGCCCCGGGTCGTTGTAGCCGGACAGCGAGACGGCGGCGGCGTAGCGGTCGGGGTGGGCGATGGCCAGCTTGGCGGCGCAGTACGCGCCCGCCGAGTACCCGGCGACGCCCCAGGTGCGGGCCTCGTCCGTGGCCCGGAAGTTGTCGGTGACCATCTTGCGGACGTCGACGCTGAACCAGCTGTCGGCGTTGACCTTGCCGGGGATGTTGGCGCATCCGGTGTCGGCGTTGCCGAGCAGCATGGCGCGCGGGGAGACGAGGATGAACGGCTGGACCTTGCCGCTCCTCATGAGCGGTTCGAGGACCTCGTGGGCCTTGACCCCCTGGAACCAGGACTTGCCGGTGCCGGGGATCCCGGGGATCAGTTCGACGACGGGGAACTTCTTGTCCTTGAAGGCGGGGTCGTCGTACTGCGGGGGCAGCCACACCATGACGTCGCCCTTGACCCCGGAGACCTTCCCGTCGAGTTCGGTCTTCTGCACGCGTCCGCCGAGGCCGTCGACCGGGACGAACTCCTGGCGGACCTTGGGCTCTTCCCTCACCTGCTCGGCCTTCTTCCCGCCGAGCCCGTCGGGGCCGAGGTCGGGGGCGGCGGTGACGTACGTGCCGGTGCCGAGGAGGTCGCCCCAGGACGCGTAGAAGTTCATCTCGCGGTTGACCGCGACGAACACCAGGGCCACGGCCGTGACCTGGGCGAAGAACACCATCAGGGCCCGCGTGACGACGCGTACGGCGGCGGGGCCGCGCACCTTGCTCCACACGGCCAGCGGCAGGACGACGGCGATCGCCGCCAGGGCGACCACGGTGGCGAAGAAGGGGGTCCCCGTCAGGCTCATCACGCCCCCGAAGAGGGCGGACACCTGTTCCCCGGTTGCACCGACCGCCCGCGATGTGGATCACATCGCGGGCGGTCGGTACGGCGGCCGGGGCGTCGGTCAGACCAGCCGGCGGGCGGTCGCCCAGCGGGTCAGCTCGTGCCGGTTGGACAGCTGGAGCTTGCGCAGGACCGCCGAGACGTGCGATTCGACGGTCTTCACCGAGATGAACAGCTGCTTGGCGATCTCCTTGTACGCGTAGCCGCGGGCGATCAGCCGCAGCACCTCGCGTTCGCGCTGGGTGAGCCGGTCGAGGTCCTCGTCGACGGGCGGGGCGTCCGTCGACGCGAACGCGTCGAGGACGAAGCCGGCCAGGCGGGGCGAGAAGACCGCGTCGCCGTCCTGGACCCGGAACACGGAGTCCACCAGGTCGCTGCCGGTGATGGTCTTGGTGACGTACCCGCGGGCGCCGCCGCGGATGACGCCGATGACGTCCTCGGCGGCGTCCGACACCGACAGCGCCAGGAACCGCACCGGGTTCTCGGCCGCCGCCATCAGCGGGGCGCAGCGCCGCAGCACCTCGACGCCGCCGCCGCCGGGCAGGTGCACGTCGAGGAGCACCACCTCGGGGCGGGTCGCGGTGATGACGGTGACCGCCTGGTCGACGTCGGCCGCCTCGCCGACGACCTCGACGCCGGTGCGCGCGGTCTCCCCGATCTCGGCCTGTACTCCGGTGCGGAACATCCGGTGGTCGTCGACGAGCACCACCCGGACCCGCCTGGCCTCCGTCACCGCGTTGTCCTCGGTCATGCCGCCCTCTCCATCTCCAGCTCGACTTCGGTGCCGCCGTCGGGCGCGGACCGCAGTCGTGCGGTCCCGCCGTTGCGCTGCATCCGGCCGATGATCGATTCTCGTACGCCCATCCGGTCGTCCGGTACGGCGTCGATGTCGAAGCCCGGTCCGCGGTCCCGTACGGAGACGAAGACGGTGTTGCCCTCGACCTCCGCGTAGACCTGTACCGGGCCCCCCTCGCCACCGTACTTGGCCGCGTTGACCATTGCCTCGCGCGCGGCCTGGATCTGTGCGGCCAGCTTCTCGTCGAGCGGGCAGTCGCCGACGACGACGACCTCGATGGGGACGCCGTGGTGGTCCTCCACCTCGGCGGCGGTCTTCTTCACGGCCTCGGCGAGGGTGGTGGGCTCCTCGGCCTCGTCCTTGCCGGTGCCCTCGGGCTTGTACAGCCAGTTCCGCAGCTCGCGTTCCTGGGCGCGGGCCAGCCGGCGGACCTCGCCGACGTCCTCGGCGTTGCGCTGGATCAGGGTCAGGGTGTGCAGCACGGAGTCGTGGACGTGGGCGGCGACCTCGGCGCGTTCCTGGGCGCGGATGCGCATCAGGCGTTCCTCGGAGAGGTCCTGGGTCATCCGGATCAGCCAGGGGCCCGCGAGGAGGGCGACGCCGACGAGGACGGCGAGGGTGGCGGTGAGGACGTTGCCCAGTTGCGCGGCGGAGCCCCGTACGACGATGAAGAGGGTGAGGCCGACGCCGACGAGGGCGACGCCCGCGAGGGCCCGGACGACCTGGAAGAGGCGCCCGTGCCGGCCGGCGGCGGCGGTCCAGTGGGCGCGGCGGGCATTGTCGGCCTGGCGCCAGACGAGGACGACGCCCGCGCCGACGAGCAGGGTCGGCCAGACGTAGCGGCCGTTCTCGCCGCCGACGCGGAGCTGGGAGAAGAAGATGCCCGCGCCGACGGCGAGGGCGATCAGGCCGGAGATCTGTCCCTTGCCGGGCTTGCGCAGCCGGCGGGTGCCGTCGGGGAGGGTCTCGAAGAAGGAGTGGTGTCCGGTTCTGCCGCCCACGCCGAGCGGTACGAACACCCAGAACGCCGCGTAGAGCAGCACGCCGAGCCCGTCGCCGAACATGAACATGCCGAGGAAGGCGAGTCGTACCCAGAGCACGGGCAGCCCGAGGTGCCCGGCCAGGCCGCGGGCGACTCCGCCGAGCATCCGGCCGTCGGCGCTGCGGTAGAGCCGGCGGTGCGGGAGCGCGGGATCGGCGGGGTCCGGTGCGTGCGGGGTGCGGGAGGGGGCTGCTGCGGGCATGTCACCGATGGTCACACGCGCGCGGGACCACGGGCATCAGGGCATCCCCCCAGGTTCGGCCGGGGGATATCAGGGTTGCGCCAGGGTAGGGCCGGGTGCCGCGCGGACGCGGGGGCCGTCACCATGGACACATGACCGAAGTACACGACGCCCCGGCCGCCGGCGCCGGGGCCCCCGCCACGGCCCAGGCCCCGCGGCCTCCCCTGCGCCGCAGCAAGCGCGACAAGGTCCTCGCGGGCGTGTGCGGTGGTCTCGGCCGGTACTTCGACCTGGACCCGCTGGTGTTCCGGATCGTCCTCGGGGTGCTCGCCGTCACCGGCGGCGTCGGTCTGATCTTCTACGGGTTCGCCTGGCTGTTGCTGCCCCAGGAGGGCGAGGACGACAGCGAGGGCAAGCGGCTGCTGACCGGCCGCGTCGAGGGCGCCACCCTGGCCGCGGTGTTCAGCGCGCTGGTGGGTTGCGCGCTGTTCCTGTCGATGATGGACAACGGGGTGATGGGGGTCTTCTCGGTCCTGGTCATCCTGGCGCTGGGCGGTGCCTCGTACTGGTCCCAGCGGCTCCGGCACACCTACGCCCCCGAGGCCGAGGCCCCGGCGGCGCACCGGCCCGCGTCCCCGGCGCCGCCCGAGACGCAGGCACCGCCGGTGCCGGGCAGCCCGTCCTGGTGGCGCGATCCGCTGGTGAAGGACGGCACGACGGGACCCGTCGGCGCGAACGGCTACCTGTGGGGCCCCGACGACAGCCCGGCTGTGGCCACCGGCGCCGGACCGGCCGCGCGGGAGCCGAGCGCCCCGGCGGCGGTGCGCGGGTTCGGCGGGGGCGTCGGCGGCCGGGTGTTCGTCCTGGCCCTCGTCGCCGCGGGCATCGGCACGGCCTCGGTGTGGGAGGGCAGTTCCCTCGGGCACGCCCTCCAGGTGGGCCTGGCGTGCGCCCTCACCGTCTTCGGGCTGGGCCTCGCGGTCAGCTCGGTCAAGGGGCGGACCGGGTTCGGCACGATCCTGCTCGGCCTGATCACCGCGGGCCTGCTCGCGGCGGCGACCGCGCTGCCGCGCGAGATCGGCACCGACTGGCGGGAGGTCGCCTGGCGGCCGGCCGCGGTGGCCGACGTCCGGTCCTCGTACGCGTCGGGCACCGGGCTGGCCACCCTCGATCTGAGCCGGTTGGACGTGCCGAAGGGTGCCACGGTGTCGGTCGGTGCCACGATCGAGGCGGGACGGCTGAAGGTGGTCCTGCCCCGGGAGGTCACCGCGAAGGCCGTCGTCACCGTCCGGCTGGGTGACATCCGGATGCCCGGCGAGAGCGGTGAGGACGTGCGCATCAGACGCGGCGGCGAGACCCGGGAGGCGACGCTGGCGCCCCCCGCCGGCACCGAGGCCGGGGGGACGATCGAGCTGCGCCTGAGCGCGGCCGTGGGACAGGTGGAGGTGGCCCGTGCGGCGTCATGACTTCCAGCCGGGACGGCTGCTGGCCGGGCTGGTCCTGATCGCGGCGGGGGTGCTCTACCTCCTCGACGCGGCCGGCGAGGCCGACGTGCCCTGGTTCCTGGTGGTGCCGATGGCGCTGGGCGGGCTGTCGCTCGCCGCGCTCGTCGGCATGGTGACCTACGCGGTGCGCCGCGACAGGCGCCACCGGCTCGACGAACCTTCGGAGCGCCGGGCGAGCGCGAGCGCGTCCAACGACAGGTAGGGGGCGCCGGCGAGGACCAGCGGGAGCCAGGCGACCAGGTAGACGAGGTCGTTGCCGTAGTAGTACGGGGTGACCGCCCAGGAGACCGTGAGCCACAGGCTGAGCGCGATCAGCGCTCCGCCGGCGGCCGCGAGCCGGGTCAGGAGCCCTGCGAGGGTCGCGAGGCCCACCAGGAGTTCGCCGACGGCCAGCACCACGGCGAAGCCGACGGGTGCCTTCAGGGCCATGTCGACGAGGGCGGGGATCGCGGAGGTGTCGCGCACGCCGCGCATCATGTCGCCGATGGATCCGTCGCCGGTGGCGGACAGGAACGCGGAGTCGGTCAGCTTGTCCAGGCCCGCGTACACGAAGGTCACGCCGAGGAACAGGCGCAGGGGCAGGAGCGCGTACCGGGCGGCTCGGTCCCGCAGGCCGGAGGGGGCACCGGAAAGGACGTCAGTTCGGGTCACGCCCCATGCATACCCCGTCGTCGTTCACTCCGCCACGTCGATGCTGTAGCGGTTCGATTCCACTCCGGCGGCGGTCACCACCTGGACGTCGGTGCGCCCCGGTTCGACCTCCGCGGGGATCGGCACGGTCAGCACCGCGTCCGACGGGTTGGTGAAGCCTCCGGCCACGGGCACCAGCGGCACGTGGACGTGCACCTGACCGATCCGTACGACCAGCCGGGCCATCATCTCCGGGGTGTGCGCCCCCGGCGGCACGAAGCCCACGCCGCGGATCTCGATGTCGTCCCCGGGGCGGACGGCCGAGTCCAGGTCCCCGGGCTCCCGTCTGCGCACCACCGACAGCACGAGCGGGCGGCTGCCCTCGGCGTACTTCGCGGCCAGGTAGACCACCGCCGACAGGGCGACGAGCAGGGCGAGCGACCACGGCAGTCGCGGCAGCCGGTCGGGGAAGCGGGCCAACGTCACGGCGGCGTACGCCAGCACGACCGTGGAGACCAGGACGTACTGGGCGTCCGGGAAGCTGCCCCGACCGGCGTCGTCGGTCAGCAGGTCCGCCCCGGCGGGCCGGTCGGCGGGGAGCTTCTGCAGCCGCTGGTTCATGATCCGTACGGTGACCACGCGGCGCACCAGCACCGCGACGCCCGACGTCAGTCCGAGCACGGCCAGCAGCGGCAGCGCGCGGCCGAGCGCCAGCCCGGCGTACAGGGTGTCCCGTTCCGGCCCGGGGGCGGAGGCCGCGAGCCGCAGCGCGGGCAGCAGCGCGGCGAACGCCGTCAGCACGAGCCAGGCCGCGGGGACGGCCTTGGAGGTGGACAGCCGGTTGTCCTCGCCGACCAGCGGGGCCAGCAGCCCGCCGCGCAGCGACTGGGCACGGGCGGCGACGGTGAGCAGTCCGGCCAGGACGAGGACGGCCAGCAGTCCGGCGGTGCGGGCGGTGGACCAGCCCGTGCCGAGCGCGGTGCCGACCTGCACCACGAGCAGGACGCCGGCGGCGATCCACAGGGTGAGGACGGCCCGTCGGGAGAGCAGGTACAGCCATGAGTGCCCGGCCTCGCGGCCGCGGTCGGCGGCGTTGCGGGCGGACAGGGTCAGTTCGTCGGACACCCACTGGCGGGAGGCGCCGAGGGAGTGGGCCACGGCGGCCGGCACGCCCTGGCCGGCGGCGAACTCGTCCCGCTTCTCCAGGAAGGCGGCCACCGCCCGGCGGTGTCCCTCCCGTGCGCCGTGCGGGCAGTCGTCGCAGGTGCAGGCGCCGCCGTGGGTGGTTCGGGGGATCTCTTGGACAGCCACGTGCGTGCCGCCTCTCTGAACTCCGGTGCAGTGCCAGCGAATTGTGCACCACTGCGGCAGTGCTCCGGATTGCGCACGATGTCAGAGCAGGTGATTAACCGTTCATGATGTTGACGCCATCGGCGCATCGCCCCCGTGGCGCAGCGGCTGGTAGCTCACCCAGGCCGCCAGGTCGGAGCCGAACCGCTCCCGCGTGAGGACGGCGTTGCGGTGGTCGACGGGTACGGGTTTGCCCGCGGCCCGCGCGATCAACTGGACCCGGGCGGCCCGTTCGGCGGCGACGAACCACCAGACGGCGGCGTCGACCGAACCCCCGACGGTCAGCAGGCCGCGGTGGCGCAGGATCAGCGCCTTGTAGGGGCCGAGCGCGTGCGCGATCCGGGCGGCGGCGACGGGCCCGTCCTCGGTGAACTCGTCCAGCAGGGCGTGGTCCTCGTAGAAGGCGCAGGCCTCGGGGGTGAGCGGGGCCAGCAGCTCACCGAGCACGGCGAGCGCGCGGCCGTACGGTCCCTGCGTGCGGACGACGGCCACCGCCCCGGGGCGGGCCCGGTGGACGGCGACGTGCACGGCGAAGGCCAACTCGTTGAGCCGGCGGGTGCCCCGGAGTACCCGACCGTCGCCGTCGGCGAGCAGCAGGTCGTCGGGGGTGATGCCGGCGAAGGCCCGGCCGAAGGGGTTGACCCAGTAACAGTCCTCGAAGCCGGGGTCCCGGACGGTGACCAGCCCGGCCGGCCCGTCCTCGTGGTCGAGCCGGGCCAGCAGCCGCAGCGCCTCGGCGAGGCGTTCCTTGCGGTGGGCGCGCTCCTCCTCGACGGTGTCGTGGACGGGGGGCATCTCGAATCGCAGCCGCTCCACGGGCACGGGTCCGGGTCGCTCGGCCATGGCACCTCCTCCGGTCGCGGCGCAAGGTACCGGCGGCCGGTCGAAGAGGCCAGGGGCGGGACGGCAAAGAGCCGCGCGCCGCGCGGAAAACGGCGGAGCCGCCGCCCCGGTGAGGGGGCGACGGCTCCGTCGGACGGTGCGGGCGGGGAGTCCTACTCCCACTCGATGGTGCCCGGGGGCTTGCTCGTGCAGTCCAGGACCACGCGGTTCACGTCCGGTACCTCGTTGGTGATCCGGGTGGAGATCCGGGCGAGCACCTCGTACGGCATGCGCGTCCAGTCCGCGGTCATCGCGTCCTCCGAGGAGACGGGGCGCAGCACGATCGGGTGGCCGTAGGTACGGCCGTCGCCCTGGACGCCGACGCTGCGGACGTCCGCGAGCAGGACGACCGGGCACTGCCAGATCTCCCGGTCGAGGCCCGCGGCGGTGAGCTCGTGGCGGGCGATGGCGTCGGCCTCGCGCAGCAGGTCCAGGCGCTCCTTGGTGACCTCGCCGACGATGCGGATGCCGAGGCCGGGGCCGGGGAACGGCTGGCGCTGGACGATCTCGTCCGGCAGGCCGAGCTCCTGGCCGACCATCCGGACCTCGTCCTTGAACAGCTGGCGCAGCGGCTCGACGAGCTCGAACTCGATGTCGTCGGGGAGGCCGCCCACGTTGTGGTGGGACTTGATGTTCGCGGTGCCGGTGCCGCCGCCGGACTCGACGACGTCCGGGTACAGGGTGCCCTGGACGAGGAAGGCGACCGCGGGGCCGTCCTCCTGGAGGATCTCCAGCTGGGCCTGCTCGAAGACGCGGATGAACTCGCGGCCGATGATCTTCCGCTTGGTCTCCGGGTCGGAGACGCCGGCCAGCGCGGTCAGGAAGCGCTCCTGGGCGTCGACGACCTTCAGCTGGACGCCGGTCGCGGCGACGAAGTCCTTCTCGACCTGCTCGGTCTCGCCCTTGCGCATCAGACCGTGGTCGACGTAGACGCAGGTCAGCTGCGAGCCGATGGCCTTCTGGACGAGGGCCGCGGCGACCGCGGAGTCCACGCCGCCGGAGAGGCCGCAGATGGCGCGCTTGTCGCCGACCTGCTCGCGGATGGCCGCGATCTGCTCCTCGACGATGTTGCCGGTGGTCCAGGTGGGGGCCAGGCCGGCGCCGCGGTAGAGGAAGTGCTCCAGGATCTGCTGGCCGTGCGTGGAGTGCATGACCTCGGGGTGGTACTGGACCCCGTACAGCTTCTTCTCGTCGTTCTCGAAGGCCGCGACCGGGACGACGTTCGTCGAGGCGGTGACGGTGAAGCCCTCGGGGGCGGCGGAGCAGGCGTCGCCGTGGGACATCCACACGGACTGGTTCGCCGGGGTGCCCTCGAAGAGGGTGGAGCCGGCCTTGGAGACGGCCAGCGGGGTGCGGCCGTACTCGCGCGCGCCGGTGTTGTCGACGGTGCCGCCGAGGGTCGTCGCCATCAACTGGAAGCCGTAGCACATGCCGAAGACGGGCACGCCTGCCTCGAAGAGGGCACGGGAGTCGTCCAGGCGCGGGGCACCCTCCTCGTACACGGAGGACGGTCCGCCGGAGAGGATGATCGCCTTCGGGTCCTTGGCGAGCATCTCGGCCACGGGCATCGTGCTGGGCACGATCTCGCTGTAGACCCGGGCCTCGCGGACGCGGCGGGCGATGAGCTGGGCGTACTGGGCGCCGAAGTCGACGACGAGAACCGTGTCCGGGGCGCTGTCGTGGGCGGCGGAGGGTGCTTCTGGCACGGGGCGGCCTTCCGGCGGAAGAGGTGGCTGTTTTGTCGATTCTAACGGGGGCCGTAAGCCCCTTTTCGTCTCACCATCCGAACCGGCTTGGCCCGGAGCGGGACGGAAGGTCATAATCCGTTCCATGCGCAAGCAGCTGAGCTTCCTCTTTACCTATGGCACCGGCCGGTCCGGTCGCCATGGGTCATCGTGATGCTCGCTTGAGCCGCTGACTTCCCAGAGCGCCCCGGTCCGACAGGACCGGGGCGCTCTCGCGTTGCCGCTCCTGTCGACCACCGACACCCACAGGAGCACCGACATGACCACGATCACCACCACCCCCGAGCAGCTGATCGCCGACTCCCGGACCCGCATCGACGCCATCGACGACCGGATCATCGGCCTGATCCAGGAGCGGATGGCCGTCTCCACCGTCATCCAGGAGGCGCGCATCGGCTCCGGGGGCCGCCGGGTGCACCTGTCGCGCGAGATGGAGGTGCTGTCGCACTGGAGCGACGCCCTCGGCAAGCCCGGCACCGCGCTCGCGATGACCCTGCTGGAGCTGTGCCGGGGCCGCGTCTGAACCACGGGCGCCCGTTCGTCACCCGTCCGGAGCGTGACCCGCCCCGCGGCGCTTCGTTGGTGTCGATGACCGTGTCAGCCAGGCGCGGGTCCGCACCACCACACGTGGCTCCGCGGGAGCGATGAGACGTGACGCCCGACGGCGTACGTCGTGGGACCTCGCTCCTTCGCGTGACCGGACGGCAGGGGACAGCAGCCCGGTCACCCCGTGAAGGACGGCCGGCCAGGGGGACGCCCCGGGCCGGCCGTTCTCCTGTGCCCCCCGTGCGTCCCCCGGCCTTCCCGCCCGTCGGCCCCCCGGCCGCCGCGTCGTCAGCCGCGTCCCGCGCGGTGGCGCCGGAAGACCGCGTACAGCGCGCCGCCCGCCGCGACCAGCGCGGCCCCGCCGAATCCGAGCAGGCCCGTGATGCTGCCGGTGGGGGCCAGTGGTCCGCCGTCCCCGAGGCCGCCGGCGGCGTTCGTCCTCGTCCTCGCGCCGGGTCCGTCCGTCGCGTCCTGCGAGGTCCACGGATCGGGGAGCGCCACCGGGGAGCCGGTGCCCGGGGTGAGGGCGGTGCCCGTCGCGTTCGCCAGGAACAGCGCCGCGTTGTTGGCCGGGTACCGGTCGAAGTCGTGCCGCCGGGGCTCGCCGAGCGGGCCGGGAGCACCCGCGACGACGGCGCCCTGCGCGTTGGGCACCGCCTTCTCGACCCTGAGCTCGAAGACGAACTCGACCCGCTCGGACTCCCGCACGGACGGCCCCGTCGAGCACAGGAGCCGGGCCGGGCCGCGGCCGGGGACGACCCGGCAGCCGGCGGGCGCCCGTACGACCTTCAGGCCCGGCGGTACCCGGACGTCCACGACGGCCGCCGTGGCGCCGGCCCGGGGGTCGAACACCCAGGCCGGCCCGTGGTTGCGCAGGACGACCGCGGCCCTGACCCGACTCCCGGCCATGCCCCTGACGGACAGGGGCTCGACCGCGAGGTCCGCCGTGTTCTCGACGGCGAGGGCGACCTCGCGCCGGTCGGCGCGGACCGCCGGGGCCTGGCCGCGCGAGGCCCTGCCGGGCGGGACGAGCACGCCCGGCGCGATCGGCGCCGCCCGCCGGACGGCGGTGAGCATGCGGCCGGTGGCGGGTCCGCCGTGCGCGGGCCGTTGCGCGTACGGGCGCGCGGCGCGCCCCGGATCGGCCGGGGTGACGCCGTAGCCGAGCAGTTCGGTGCGGGCGTACGGGGCGGCCCTGAGGTGGAGCGGGGCGTCCCCGACGAGCTCGTGCTCCTCGCCCGGCGCGAAGTCGCCGTCGACGGTGCACAGGGCCGTCGTCGACGTCGGGCCGGTGCGGTAGGCGCAGTTGTCGTACCGCTCCGTCAGTTCGAGGCCGCGGGTGGTGGTGAGCTCGACGACCACGCCCCGGGCCGGTCCGGTGCCCCGGTTCGCGAAGGCGAGCGGCAGCGCCTGGCTCTCGCCCGGCTTCGGGTCCCGCTTGAGCCGCGGCTCCTCCACGACCAGGTCGGGGCCGCCGACCGTGACCCGGGTGACGGCCGTCGCGACGGTGACGCCGGCCACCCCGGCGGTGACCGTGACGGTGCCGGTCGCGCCGGTCCCGGCGCCCCGTTCGGCGGTGACCTCCAGGTCGAGGGAGACGCCGGTGCCCGGGCGGGCGTCCCGCTCGACGCAGACGAGGTCCGCGCCGGCGACGGCGCACCTGCCCACGGGCGCGGACCCGCCCTCCCGGACGCCCGCCACTCCCCCGACGCCGCTCAGGTCGACTGTGAAGGTGACGTCACCGCCGCGGAAGCCGGCTCCCGACGCGCCCTGCGCGCCGTCCGACCCGTCGCTCCCGTCCGCGCCGTACGCGTCGTACCCGCCGTCCGCGCCCTGCGTACCGAGGCCCTCGACCGTGCCCGGGAGGTCCAGGCGGAAGGCCAGCGGGGTCGGCTGCGGGACACCCGCCGCGGAGTGCGCCGGGAGGGTCAGCGCGGCCGGTCCGGTCAGCCGGAACACCGGTTCGGCGGCGTGGGCGGAGGGGACGGCCGGCCCTGCGGCGAACAGGCCGCACACGGCCAGCAGGGCGATGCGCTGTCTCATGCACCCTTGACCGCCGGACGGCCTTCACAGTTGCGTACTTCACCATGTGACCGACGCCACAGCCTTGCGTACGGGATTCCGGTACAACCTTCTCCGGCGACCGCCTGTCACTCATGTACTGCGGTGAGTACCGCGCTCGGAGGGGGAGCGCGGTACTCACCGTCGTCATTGCTCCGGTTCCGATTGCCTGCGGGGCACGTCCGGGACCGCCAGGAACGGCAGCCGCAGCGCCCCGAAGGCCTCCTTCGGCACCGCCGGCCGGTTCGGTTCCACCGCCGAGAGCCGTACGTACGCCTCCCCCTGCGCGGGCCGCCGGTCCGGCTCCCCCTTGTTGGGCCAGTACGACATCGCCCGCTCGGCCTGCGCCGTGATCGTCAGCGACGGATTGACCCCGAGGTTGGCGGAGACCGCCGAGCCGTCGACGACCGAGATGCCCGGGTGCCCGTGCAGGCGGTGGTACGGGTCGACCACGCCCTCCTGCGGCGAGGCGCCGATGGGGCAGCCGCCGAGGAAGTGCGCCGTCAACGGGGTCCCCATCAGCTCGCCGACGTTGCTGCCCGCGAACCCGTTGATCTCCTCGGCCAGCAGGCTCGCGGCCCGCGTCGCGGCCTCGATCTGCACGGGGTTGGGGGCGCCGTGGCCCTGCCGGGCGGTCAGCAGGCCCTTCCCGACGCCGCCGGGCTTGCGGTACGTCGTCAGGGAGTTGTCCACCGACTGCATGACCAGACCGATGATCGTCCGCTCGGACCAGCGCCGGTTGGACAGCGCGCGCATCAGCTGCCAGGGGTGCCGGGCCGTGCGGGCGAACCAGGACCGCACCCGGTGCGCGCCGTAGGGCACCTGGAGGATGGTCATGAACCCCATGGCGTTGGAGCCCTTGCCGTAGCGGACGGGCTCGATGTGGGTGTCGCCGTCGGGGTGGACGGACGAGGTGATCGCGACACCCCGCGTGAAGTCCACCCGCCCGACGCCGCCGTGCCGCCGGCGGTAGCGGCGGTCGTCGGTCTGGGCACCGACCAGACCCTCGGAGTTGGTCCGGGTCAGCTCGCCGAGCCGGTCGGAGAGGTGGGGCAGTTCGCCCCGGTCCTTCATGGTGTGCAGCAGGGTCTGGGTGCCGTACGTGCCCGCCGCGACGACCACGTACCGGGCGCGGAGCACCTTGGCCCGGCCCTTGCGGCGGTGGTCGGTGGGGACGGTGCGGACCCGGTGGCCGCCGTCGGGGTGCTCGGAGAGCGCGGTGACGGTGGTCATCGGGTGGATGACGGCGCCCGCGCGTTCGGCGAGGTGCAGGTAGTTCTCGTTCAGGGTGTTCTTCGCGCCGTGCCGGCAGCCGGTCATGCACTCGCCGCACTCGGTGCAGGCGCGGCGCGCGGGTCCGGCCCCGCCGAAGTACGGGTCCGCGGTCTCCTGACCGGGTCGGACCCGTCGGTCCTCCCCCGCTGCGCCGGTTCCCCCGGCGTCCTCGCCGTCGCCGAAGAAGACGCCGACCGGGGCCATGTGGAAGGAGTCCCCGACGCCCATCTTCTCGGCGGCCGCCCTGAGGTGGACGTCGGAGGGCGTCAGCGTCGGGTTGAGCCGCACGCCGAGCATCCGCTTGGCCTGGTCGTAGTACGGGGCGAGTTCCTCGCGCCAGTCGGTGATGGACGCCCACTGCCGGTCCTCGAAGAAGGCCGCGGGCGGCACGTAGAGGGTGTTGGCGTAGTTGAGCGAGCCGCCGCCCACTCCGGCGCCGGCGAGCACCATCACGTTGCCGAGCAGGTGGATGCGTTGGATCCCGAACAGTCCGAGGGCCGGTGCCCACAGGTAGTTGCGCAGGTCCCAGCTGTTGCGGGGCAGGCTCTCGCGGGTGAAGCGGCGCCCTGCCTCAAGGACGCCGACCCGGTAGCCCTTCTCGGTGAGCCGCAGGGCCGAGACGGCCCCGCCGAAGCCCGATCCGATGACGAGGACGTCGTAGTCGTAGCCGTCCTCCGGGCCGCCTCCGCGGCCGCCGTCGTTCTCGTGCGACACTGCCGTGCCTCCCAATCGGTCGCGCCTGGCGAAGTCTCAGTGGCCTGTGCGGCCCGGAGGGCCCGAGGGCCTATCGGAGCCGCAGTGCCTTGAGGACCTTGAGGCTGCGCGTCATGAACTGCGCGTACTGCGCGTCGTCCATGCCCAGCGACGGGGCCATGGGCAGCAGCCGCTGGTGGGCCACCGTCTGCGCCTCGGTGTACTTGAGGATGCCCTCGGAGCCGTGGCGGCGGCCGAGGCCGGAGTCCTTCATGCCGCCCATGGGCGCCTGGGCGCTGCCGTAGGCGGGGGCATAGCCGTCGTTGATGTTGACGGTGCCGGTGCGCAGGCGGGCCGCGACGGAGTGGCCGCGCCGGGCGTCCTTGGTCCAGACACTGGCGTTGAGGCCGTAGCTGGTGGCGTTGGCCTGCGCGACTGCCTCGTCCTCGTCGGTGAAGCGGTAGACGGACACGACCGGGCCGAAGGTCTCCTCGGCGCAGACCGCCATCGGCGCCTCGACCCCGTCGAGGATGGTCGGCTCGTAGAAGAGCGGGCCGAGGTCGGGGCGGGCGACGCCGCCCGCGACGAGGGTGGCTCCCTTGGCGACGGCCTCGTCCACGTGCCGCCGGACGGTCTCCAGCTGGCGTTCGCCGACCAGCGAGCCCATGTCCGCGCCGTAGGCGAGGGCGCTGCCGAGCCGCATGGCCCGGGTGCGGGCGGCGAAGCGCTCGACGAACTCGTCGGCGATCGAGGCGTGGACGTAGAGCCGCTCGATGGAGATGCACAGCTGGCCGGCGGAGGAGAAGCAGGCGCGGACGGCGCCCGCGGCGGCCTTCTCCACGTCCGCGTCGGCGAGGACGAGCATGGCGTTCTTGCCGCCGAGTTCGAGGCTGACGCCGACGAGGCGGGCGGCGGCGCCCTGGGCGACCTCGCGGCCGGTGCGGGTCGAGCCGGTGAAGGAGACGTAGTCGGCGTGGCGGACGACCTCGGGGCCGACGACCGGGCCCTCGCCGAGCACGATCTGGAAGACCTCGGCGGGCAGCCCGGCCTCGATCAGCAGGTCACGGGCCCACAGCGCGGTGAGGGCGGTCTCGGTGTCGGGCTTCATGACGACGGCGTTGCCGGAGACGAAGGCGGGCAGGGCGTCGCCGACGGAGAGTTCGAGGGGGTAGTTCCAGGGGGCGATCTGGCCGACGACCCCGCGCGGCTGGCGCAGCTCGGTCACCTTGGTGAGGGTCGGCATCGCGCCGGTGTGGCCCTTGGGGCGCAGGTAGGAGGGCGCCTTGCGGCCGTAGTGCCGGGCGGCGACCGCGACGGCCTGGACCTCCTCGTGGGCGTGCAGGCGGGCCTTGCCCGTCTCCAGCTGGATGAGGTCGAGCACCTCGGCCTGCCGCTCCAGGACCAGGTCGTGGAAGCGCAGCAGCACGGCCGCGCGCCGGCGTACGGGAACGGCGGCCCAGGCGCCCTGGGCGGCGCGGGCCCGGTCGAAGGCCTCGGCCACGTCCTCGGGGGTGGCTTCGGGCAGGTCCGCCAGCTTGTCCCCGGTGAAGGGGGTGTGGTTGGCGGTCCGGCCGGAGCCGATCACTCCGCGGGTCAGCCGGGCGACCAGGTCGGGGGTCACCACGTCGGCGGCCGTCCGGACGCCGGCCGGGGCCGGGGCGACCGGGTTGGTGGGCTGCGGTGCGCTGCGGAGGGGGGCGGCGGGGGCCTGCGAGTCCGTCATGGCGGTGAGCGTATGCCGCCGCGAGGCCTTTGGGTACCCGTGGGTAACCGGATTTTGCCAAGTCTGCCAGTAAACGCTGGCGCATTGGGTGCGGTGTGGCGCGATCAGCCCTTCTTGGGCGCCGCCTGCCAACCGCTGAGCACGATGTCGAACTGCTGGCGCGTCTTCGTCCAGTCGCTCACGGGCCCGGCCATGTAGATCGCGTACTCGACGCCCTCCGGCGTCATGTACATCTGCTCGATGGCCCGGCGCGGTCCCGGGAACTGCACCTTCTCGGTCCAGCTGAAGTCCCACTGGGCGCCCAGGGCGGTGTCCCGGAAGCTGTTCTGGCGCAGGATCTCGCGCTTGTAGTCCGTGCGCTCCTTGACCTGTCGTTCCATGTCGAGGACGTGCGTGTACGGGTTCGGGTAGTCCGGGGTCGTGTCGATGGCGATCCGCAGGACGTGCCGGCCGTTGTCGGGGGTGTAGTCGATCTGGTTGCCGTTCATCAGGCGCTGCCAGCCCTCCGGGACGAAGAGCGTGAACCCCTCCTCGTCCGTGACCCGCTTCCAGCCCGCCGGCACCGGCTTGGTCGCGACGTCGTCGCCGGACGCGGCGACGTCGGGCGCACCGGCCGAGGGCTTCGACCCGCTCTTGCCCGTGGTCCCGTCGTCGGACTTGTCCAGCCAGGTCAGCACGCCGAACACGCCGCCGCCGCCCAGCAGCGCCGCCACCACGGCCACGGCGGCGGCCCGCTTGAGCCTCCCGGGCGCGGACCCCGAGGGGGCCGTCGCGGGGACGGGGGTGGGGGCGGTGGCGGTCGCCGTCGAGCCGGCGGGCGCGGGCTCCGGCGGGGCCTGGGGGGCCTCCTCCTCCGGCTCGCGCTCCTCGGCGGTCACCGCGCGGGTGGGCACGTAGGCGTGCGCCGCCCTGGGCTCCCGGCCCTCCATCGCCTGCAACAGCATCTGCTCGGCCTCGGCCGCCGAGGGGCGCTCGGCCGGGTCCTTGCGCAGAAGGGCGGTGATGACCGGGCCCAGCGCGCCGGACTGGCGCAGGGCGGGCGGTTCGTCGTTGACGACGGCCTGGAGGCTGGAGATGGGCGAGGTCCGCCGGAACGGCGAGAGGGCCTCGACGGCCGTGTACAGGGTCGCGCCGAGCGACCACAGGTCGGAGGCCGGGTCGGGGGCACCGCCGGTGACCCGTTCCGGGGCCAGGTAGTCGATGGAGCCGACGAGTTCGCCGGTACGGGTGATGGAGGAGTCGCCCTCGATCGCGGCGATGCCGAAGTCGGTCAGCAGCACGCGACCGTCCTTGGCGAGCAGCACGTTGCCGGGCTTCACGTCCCGGTGCAGCACGCCGACCGCGTGCGCGGCGCGCAGCGCGCCCAGCACGTGCAGCCCGATCCGGGCGGCCTCCAGGGGCTCGATGCGGCCCGCCGCCTTCGCGGCCTCGGCGAGGGAGGGGCCGTCGATGTACTCCATGACGATCCACGGCCGGTCGTCGTGTTCCAGCACGTCGTGCACGGTGACGACCGCCGGATGCTGGATCCGGGCGGCGGCCCGCGCCTCCTTCTGGGTACGGGCGTGCAGGACCTCGCGGTCCGCCTGGGCCACGTACAGGCCCGCCGTCAGTTCCTTGACGGCCACGGTCCGGTGCAGCAGCTCATCGTGCGCACGCCACACCTTGCCCATGCCGCCACTGCCGATGGGCTCCACGAGCCGGTACCGGCCCGCGAGCACCGCACCCGCGCCTGTCTGCTGTTCCACGAAACCTCGCCGCTCTGTGCACTTCGGGCCAGATTACGGAGCCTGCGGCCAGAGCCGAAACCGCGCGGGGGCGGTGGGGCAGCACTGTGACGCAATTGCCGTATTGACAGGCCGTCAGTCCGTTGTCAACCCCCGGACCTGTAACTCGCCGTGGCCTTCTCGAAGACGTCGGTGACCTTGTCCTGGTTGTCCTCCGGACCCGTGACCATGACGATGTGGTACTTGCCGCCCAGCGCGACGACGAAGTTCCGGGCGAACAGGGACCGGCCCGCCGCGTCGATCCAGGTGTACCGGCCGGTGACCCGCAGCTGCTGGCCCACCTTCGTCGACTTCACGTCACCGCCGGACGCCCAGGTCGAGTTGCGGTACGGGGCCAGTTCCGGCTCCTTGTCCTTCTGGTAGCCCACCGGATCCGGATTGCCGCCCTCCACCTGATCCCGGCCCGGCACCACGATCAGGGTGAACTGACCCTGGACGTACCGCACCTGACCGGCCTCGTTGATCGTCTGCCGCTCCCAGCCGTCCGGGACCGCGATCGAGAAGTGCGCGGGGTCCTGTTGGACGGTGAAGCCCTGCGGCGCGGGCGCGTCCGTCTGCGGGGCGGGCTTGGACTCCGGGGTACCGGCGGGGGTACGGCTCGGCTCCGGCCGCGCCGGGCCGCTCCCGGAGGGCGCCGGGGCGGAGGGCTTCGGACTCTGCGCCGACGTCGGCTGCGTCCCCCCGGCCTGCGGGTCCCCGGACCGGGGCATGAACAGCATCGCGTACGCCACCGCCCCGGCGAGCACGGCCAGGACCCCGACCAGCAGGGTCCGACCGAGGGCGCGCGGCTTGCGCGGAGCCGCCGGATTGCGGTGCCGCCCGTGCAGTTCGCCGCGTTGACGCGGGAGGGGCAGGCGGGTCGGGTCGGCTTCCGGCATCGGGAGGAAGCCGAAGTCGCCGTCGGGCTCGGGGGCGGAGCGCACGAGGGACCGCAGCCAGCCCCGGAGCTCCTCGAAGTCCGGCCGCTCGGTGGGGTCCTGGCGCAGCAGCGACTCCACGACGGGGCGCAGCGGGCCGCACTCCTCGGCGAACGCGGGGGCCTCCGCGCACACCATGTCGACGAGTTCGGCCACGCTGTCCTCGGGGTACGGGGCGTGGCCCTGCACGGCCCGGTACAGCAGCGCGCCGAGCGCCCACAGGTCGGTGGCGGGGCCGACGGGCGCCGCGAGCTGCCAGTGCCCGTGCACGGGCCCGGCCTGCTCGGGGGCCCACCGCTCGGTGACGGCCCCGACGACGGCCATCCGCGTCTGCCGCGCCCGCTCGGCGTCCAACCCGGTACGCGGACCACCGCCGTGGCCGCCGGGCGCGTCCCAGCCGGCGACGGGCGGGGCGGGGGGCGACGGCACCGGCAGGCGGGCTCCGGGGCGCGGGCCGATGGGCGTCGGGGCCGGGAGCGACGGGACCGGGTACGTCGGCGCCGGGAGGCCGGTCCCGGGGCGCGGGTGCGGCGGGGCCTGGGGCTCGCCGCGGCCCGGGGCCTCGGCCTGCCGGTAGCCCTGGGGCAGCGCGAGGCGGGCGGGCAGCGCGGGGCGGGCCGGTTCGCCCGCCGGGGCCTCCGGTTCCGGGAGCTCCTCGTACGACGGCTCCTGGAACTCGTCGTACGGCCGCTCCTGGTGCTCGTGGTACTCCTGCCCCGGGTACTCCTGGTGCTCTTGGTGCTCCTGGTGCGGCGGCTCCGGGGCCGGCTGCGGCGGGGGCGCCTGCTGCCGGCGCGGGGTGGCGCCGTGCCAGGGCATGGCGGCTGCGCCGTCGGGGCCGCCGTACGGGTACGCGTACCCCTGCGGCAGGTTGGCCCCCGTCGGCCGCACCGGCGGCAGGATGCCCGGGGGCGGCTCGGCACCGGACACGGCCCCGCGTTCCTCGGCCACCTTCGCCGCGGCGGCCCGCGCCCCGGCCCGGTAGGCGGCGATGGTCCCGGCGCGGGCGGTCGCCCGGAGGTCGGCCGCGTCGTCCTGCTGGGGCTGGGGGCGCTGCGGGGTGATGTGGTCGGAGTACCTCGGCCCGGTGTCGTAGCCGGGCGCCACCAGCGGCGCGTACGCCGGACCGGGCGCCGTGGGCTCCGGCGCGTACCCGGGGTGCGGGGCGGGCGGCGACGACTCGGCCCCGAAGCCGAGCGGATCGGAACCCAGCGGATCGGAACCGGGCCGATCCGGCGACGGCGCCCCGCGGTCGGGGCCGGGGGCGGTACCCGGCAGCGGTCCCCATCCGGAGCCCGTGTCCCCGGGGTCCTCGAAGTCCGGCCGCGGCACGGGGTCGTACCCGCACAGGGCCTCCTCGGCGGCGCCGGCCGCCAGCCCGGTCAGGACGACCCGGCCGTCATCGCATATCAACACCGTCCGGACGGTGATGTTCCGGTGCGTCCAGCCGTGCGCGTGCAGCACCCGCAGCGCGGTCAGCACGTCGGAGGCCACCTCCGCCGCCCGGTACGGGCTCAGCGGCTCCTCGGCGATCAACGCGGCCAGCGGCCGCGCGGGGACGAGTTCGCTCACTATCCACAGCGAACCGCCCTCGGCGAACACGTCGAAGACCTGGTCCAGCCGCGCGTGGTCCGGTACGGACGCCGCCGCCTGCGCGGCGGCGATGGCCCGGCGCACGGCGGGCAGCTCGCCCGTCCGCTGATCCTGCCCGGCCTGCGGACCGGACGAGCCGTCGAGCAGCTCCGCATCCACGACCTCCGGCAACGGCACCTGCCGGACCAGGACCTCCTGGCCGCTCCGGGTGTCGAAGGCCCGGGTCTCCAGCACCTCGTACGCGTCGGTCGGCGGCAGCGGCAGACGGTAGCGGTCGGCCAGGATCCGGCCCGCGTAGTCCTCCACATCGCCTCCCCCGAGTGCGTAGGGCTCCCCATGGCCCCCGTCGACACGATACGACGCTCAGGCCGCCCGCGTCCCGGGCCTGGCAAGGCTCGTCAGCCGAGCACCTGGAAGGTCTCGAACGCCGTGTTGCGCATCTGGGTGCATTCGGCGCCGTCCCACTGGTCGGCGGCGCAGCTGATCATGATGGCGTAGCCGTGCTTCGCGTCCACCTTGAAGCCCCGGTTGAGGACCCGGACCTTGACGCCCTGCTGCTCGCGCTCGAACTCCCAGTCGGCGACGGTCGGGTAGCCGCGGTAGTCCACCGTGTCCAGGCGCAGGAGGCGGTAGCCCTTGCTGCTGCCCGCCACGGCGGGGGCGAGCTTGGCCCAGGCGAGGCGGGCGTCGTCGGTCGGTTTGCTGCCGAAGTCGACCTGGATCCGGGGGAAGCCGCCGTCGCGGCTGAAGATGCCGCCCGAGTCCTCGCCGGCGGTGCCGGTCTGGTGGAAGCCCTCGGGCATCGCCATCGAGAACCGGAACCGGGGCTCCGACACCATGGCGTAGCCGGCGGGCAGCCCGCCGGGGCCTCCCGGACCGGTGCCCTGGCCCTGGCCCTGGCCCTGGCCCTGCCCCTGGTTCTGCCCCTGGCCCTGGCCCTGGTTCTGTCCCTGCCCGGGGTCCTGCCCCTGGCCGGCGTCCGCGCTCGCGCCGCCGGCGGGGGTGCCGCTGGACTGGCCGCCCTGTGCGGGAGGAGTCGCGGCCGGGCTCTGGGCGGTGCCGCCCGCGCCCGCGCCGGGTGACGCGCCGGGTGACGGGGGGCCGGAGGAGACCGGGACCGCCCCGCCCTTGCCCTGGTCCTTGCGGTCGCCGTCGTCGTCCCCCCGGACCGCCCACGCGATGAGCGAGCCGATCACGGCGAGGACCACGACGACGCCGGCTATCGCCAGCACGATGGTGCGGCGCGACATCACGTCGGTGAGCGACGCCGGCGCGGAAGCCGGCCGGGTCGCCGGCGCCTCGGCGGCGGATGCCGCGGAGGCGGTCGCCGCGGCCTCGGCGGCGGCGGCCTTGCGGGCCGACTTCAGCGCGGCGCGGGCCCGTTCGCGCTGTTCGCGCTCACGCCGGTCGCGTTCCTTCTTGGCAGCCTTCTCCGCGGCCTTCTCCGCCGCCTTCTCGGCTGCCGCGTCCGGCACCGAGACGGGGATCGCACGCGTCTCCTCCACGGCCGGCGGGGACACCGGGGCGGGCTCGGGCTCGGGCGCGTTGAGCACCGAGGTCAGCATCGTGCGGGCCTGCTCGTCACCGAGCCGCAGGGCCGGGTCCTTCACCAGCAGGCCGTAGATGACCTCGGTCAGCAGCGGACCGGCGTTCTTCGGCGGGTCGACCGCTTCGGTCATCACCGCGGTCAGGGTGGCGAGGGCGGAGCCCTTGTCGTACGGGGGCACGCCCTCGACCGCCGCGTACAGCAGGCCGCCGAGGGACCACATGTCGGCGGGCGGGCCCGGCTTCTGGCCGCGGGCGCGCTCGGGCGAGATGTACGAGGGGGCGCCCACGAGCATGCCGGTGGAGGTGATGGACGGGTCGCCCTCGACCTGGGCGATCCCGAAGTCCGTCAGGACGACACGACCGGTGCCGGCGATGAGCACGTTGGACGGCTTCACGTCGCGGTGCAGGATCCCCTGCTGGTGCGCGGCGCGCAGCACTTCGAGCACCGCGAGTCCGACCTCCGCGGCGCGGCGCGGGGTGAGCGGGCCGTTCTCCCGGATGAACTCGGCGAGGGAGGAGCCCTCGACGAGCTCCATGACGATCCAGGGGCGGGCGTCCTCGTCGACCACGTCGAAGACGGTGACGGCGCCCGCGCTGCGGATGCGGGCGATCGCCTTGGCCTCGCGCAGCGTCCGGGTGATGAGGCGGCGCTTCTCGTCCTCGTCGACGCCGCTGCCGAAACGCAGTTCCTTGACGGCGACGGTCCGGCCGAGGACCTCGTCCTCGGCGCGCCACACGGTGCCCATGCCGCCCTTGCCGAGTACGGCGCCCAGCCGGTACCGGCCGGCGAGCAGGCGGCCCTGGTCCTTGCCGTCGCCCTGGCCGGGCGCGGGCGGGAAGGCGGTGGTCCGCACCGTCCCGGTCGGCCGCCGCACACCGTCGTCCCCGGCGGGCTTCACGGCGGGCTTCACGTCCACGGCCTCGGCCCCGGCCGCGGTCGGCGCGGCGTCGGCCGGCTCGGCGGGCTTCGACTGCGAAACCTCGGCGGCGGGCTTCACGTCCACGGCCTCGGCCTCGGCCTTGGCCGGTGCCGCGTCGGCCGGGCTCGACTTCGCGGGCTCGGAAGCCGCCTCGGCCGCCGCGTCAGCGGGCCCTGCAGCGGCCTTGGCGAAGTTCGGCTTCGTGGAGGCGGAGGCGGCAGGTGCCCCGGCCTGCGCGGCCGGCTTCACGTCGTCTGCGTCGGAGTCGGAATCGGCACCGGCCTCGGCCTGACGGGCATCCGCCGGCTCCACCGCATCCGTGGCGACGGCCGACTTCGCGGCCTCGTCCCCGACGCTCGGCTTCACGTCGCCGGCGTCGGCATCGTTCTCGGCGTCGTTCTCGGCGTCGACATCGGCATCAGCAGACGCGGCGTCAGCGGGCTCCGTCGCCGGCGCGCCGGCCTCGTCGGCAACCGTCCCGGTGGCCTCCGGAGTCGGCTTCGCCCCGGATCCGGGCCTCGGCCCGCTCGGCTTCTTCGCCGGGGGTACGGAACCACCGGATCCAGCCACGGGCGCGTCGGCCGCACCCGCCTCCGCGTCCGGCTTGTCGTCCAGCTCGCTGTCCGGCTGAGCGACCGGCTGCGCGTCCACCGTGGGCGACCCGCCCGTACGCGGCTTCGCCCTGGCGGGCCCGGCCTTGGAGGCACTCGGCTTCGTCCCGCCGGCGCCGGCCCGGGCCGTGGCCGCACCCGGCTTCCCGTCCCGCGCAACGGTCTTGGCTGCGACCGGCGTCGTCGCCCCGGCCTCGGCTCCTTCATCGGCGGCACCCGGCCGCCCGGTCTCGGAGCCCACCACGGCCGGCGCCTCCGGCGTGGACGTCGGCGTCGATGTGGCATCAGGAACCGGAGTTGCGGCCGGAGTCGTCGACGGAGCCGGCTTCCGCTTCGCCGCCGACGAGGTGGCCGGTTTACGACCTGCGGCGCCCGATCCGGATCGGGATCGGGACCTGGGCGCGGGCACGGTCCTCGCCGCCTCGGGCTTCGTGTCCTGAGCGGGCGCGCTCGCGGACGGCACCGCCGAAGACGCCGCCTCGTCCGCGCCATCCCGCTTCGCCGCAGGCGCCCCGGCGGGCGACTCGGTGTGCTCCGGCTTCGACATGCGTCCCCTCTGCGATCGTGCAGCCTGCCCCGGCTGCCCCGGCAGCCGCCGGGGGGCACGATAACCCGCCCCGGCAGAAACCTCATTGTTGCTCACTCCGCAACGGACGGGCGCCCCGGGTCTGCGGTTCCGCCTTCCGCATCGCGGAGTTACAACGGAACGATGTCGGGCGCCCCCAGCCGCGCCGCGTCGGCCGTCTGGTCGTCGGGCTGGCGCTGCGACTCCCGTTCCGCCTGTACCCGCTTCTCGTAGTGCTCCACTTCCTTCTCGATCTGCTGCTTGTCCCACCCCAGCACCGGAGCCATCAATTCCGCACACTCCCGCGCGGACCGCGTCCCCCGGTCGAAGGTCTCGATGGAGATGCGCGTCCGCCGCGTCAGCACGTCGTCCAGGTGCCGCGCCCCCTCGTGCGAGGCCGCGTAGACGATTTCGGCCCGCAGGTAGTCGTCCGCCCCGGACACCGGCTCACCGAGTCCGGGGTCCTTCGCGATGAGGTCGAGCAGTTCCTCCGTCAGCGAGCCGAACCGGTTCAACAGGTGTTCCACGCGCACCACGTGAAGCCCCGTCCGGGCGGCCGTGCGGGCACGGGCGTTCCACAGGGCCCGGTAGCCCTCCGCACCCACGAGCGGCACGTCCTCAGTGACGCAGGCCGCGACCCGCTGGTCCAGCCCGTGCACCGCCTCGTCGACCGCGTCCTTCGCCATGACCCGGTACGTCGTGTACTTGCCGCCCGCCACCACCACGAGCCCCGGCACCGGATGCGCCACCGTGTGCTCGCGCGAGAGCTTGCTCGTCGCGTCCGACTCCCCGGCCAGCAACGGCCGCAGGCCCGCGTAGACGCCCTGGACGTCATCGCGCGTCAGGGGCACGGCCAGGACCGTGTTCACGTGTTCCAGCAGGTAGTCGATGTCCGCGCTGGAGGCGGCCGGATGGGCCTTGTCGAGGTCCCAGTCCGTGTCCGTGGTCCCCACGATCCAGTGGCGTCCCCACGGGATCACGAACAGCACCGACTTCTCGGTCCGCAGGATCAGCCCCGTGCTCGAATGGATCCGGTCCTTGGGCACGACCAGGTGGATGCCCTTCGAGGCCCGGACGTGGAACTGCCCGCGCTCGCCGATCAGCGCCTGCGTGTCGTCCGTCCACACCCCGGTGGCGTTGACGACCTGCTTCGCCCGGATCTCGTACTCGGCGCCGCCCTCCACGTCCCGCACGCGCGCGCCGACGACCCGTTCGCCCTCGCGCAGGAAGCCGACCACCCTCGCCCGGTTGGCGCAGTGCGCCCCGTAGGCGGAGGCCGTCCGCACCAGCGTCGCGACGTAGCGCGCGTCGTCCATCTGGGCGTCGTAGTACTGCAGGGCTCCCACCAGGGCGTCCTTGCGCAGGGCCGGGGCGATGCGCAGCGCCCGGGTGCGCGACAGGTGCCGGTGCGTGGGCAGGCCCCGGCCGTGTCCGCTGGAGAAGGACATCGCGTCGTAGAGGGCGACGCCCGAGCCGGCGTAGAAGCGTTCCCAGCCCTTGTGCTGGAGCGGGTAGAGGAACGGGACCGGCTTGACCAGGTGCGGGGCGAGCCGTTCCAGCAGCAGGCCGCGCTCCTTGAGGGCCTCCCGGACGAGGGCGAAGTCGAGCATCTCCAGGTAGCGCAGTCCGCCGTGGATGAGCTTGCTCGACCTGCTCGACGTTCCGGAGGCCCAGTCCCGGGCCTCCACCAGACCGGTGGACAGGCCCCTGGTCACGGCGTCCAGCGCGGTGCCGGCGCCGACCACGCCCGCGCCCACGACCAGGACGTCCAGTTCCCGTTCGGCCATCCGGGCGAGCGCCTCGGCGCGCTGTGCCGGTCCCAGTGTCGCTGTCCTCACGGCTGCCTCCCGTTGGTGCGGGCCGTACCCGCTCGGCGCGGGCGGTGCCGCCCACGTCCCCCGTTCACGATTGTGACCGTCCACACCCACATCAGCCACCGCCTGTGGACAACACAACGGCGACCGCCACCCCAGAATGCGACATTTCTGTCATATATACGCCTAGTCTGACATAGCGCCAGCTCCTGTCGGGCTCGGGACCCCCGTTGTCCACCGGACGAGCAAGCACCGCCCCCTCACGCCAGGGAAAGGGAAGGGACGGCCCCCCATGCCCGCAGATCTCGCCGTCATCGGACTCGGCCACCTCGGCCTCCCCCTCGCCCAGGCGGCCGTCGCCGCCGGAATCGAGACCGTCGGCTACGACAGCGGTCCGGCCACGGACAGCACCCTCACCGCCGCCGAGATCCGCCGCATGTCGGCGGCCGGCTTCCGCATCACCACCAATCCCGCCGAGCTCGGCCGGGTCCGTACCGCCGTCATCTGTGCCCCTACCCAGCTCGGCGCCGATCGTGCGCTCGACCTCTCGGCGGTCGGTGAGGCGGGCCGCACGCTCGCCGCCCGACTGCGCCCGCACACCACCGTGATCCTGGAGTCCGCCGCCCACCCCGGCGTCACCGACGAGTACCTGCGACCGATCCTCGAAGAGGGCTCCGGGCTGCGCGCCGGCCGCGACTTCCACCTGGCCTACTCCCCCAGCCGGCTCGACCCGGGCAACCGCACGCACGGCATCGCCAACACCCCCAAGGTCATCGGCGGCCTCACCCCCGCGTGCACCGAGTCCGCGCACGCCTTCTACGCCCGGCTCACCGAGAAGGTCGTCCGCGCCCGCGGCCTGCGCGAGGCCGAGACCGTGCAACTGCTGGAGACCAACTACCGGCACGTGAACATCGCCCTCATGAACGAGATGGCGGTCCTGTGCCACGACCTCGGCGTCGACCTGTGGGACGTCATCCGCTGCGCCGAGACGAAGCCCTACGGATTCCAGGCCTTCCGGCCCGGCCCGGGCGTCGGCGGCCACGGCGTCCCCCTCGACCCCAACTACCTCCCCCACACCACCCGCACCCCCGGTCACCCCCTGCGCATGGTCGGTCTGGCCCAGGAGATCAACAACCGGATGCCGCAGTACGTCATCCAGCGCTCGGCCACCCTGCTGAACGAGCACGGCAAGTCCGCCCGCGGCGCCCGGGTGCTGCTCCTCGGGGTCACGTACAAGCAGGACCTCGCCGACCAGGAGGGGTCCCCGGCCCGCGAGATCGCCAGCCGACTCATCGACCTCGGGGCCCTGATCAGCTACCACGACCCGTACATCACCGGCTGGCGGGTCCGGGACCGGCCCGTGCCCCGCGCCGAGTCGCTGTACGAGGCGGCGGCCGACGCCGACCTGACGATCCTGCTCCAGCACCACCGCACGTACGACCTCCAGGGCCTCGCGGTGAAGGCCCAACTGCTCCTCGACACCCGCGGCGCCAGCCCGGCGGGGGCCGCCCACCGCCTCTGAACCCGACATCGCGGCGATCCGTTCAGATCACGGCCCGATCCCTATCCGGTCACGTCCCGCCCCGACTCGGTCAGGTGAACGAAATACCCCCGTGCGATGTCAGTGCTCCCTGTTAGCCTGCGGCGTCGCTTATCACGCGCTTATGACCGAAGGACCCATGCGCGTACGAATCCCTGGGGGGGGATTTCCACAATGCCCCAGAGCTACCGGACGCCCGCGTCCGCCACCCGCGCGACCGCGCCGACCGCCTCGACCGCCGCCACGGCGTTCCCGGCCTCCGTCCCGCGCGGGACCGGCCTCGGCCTGGCCGCCGCGTTCGCCGCCGCCCTCCTCGGGGCCGGCGCCTACAGCGCCATCGGCTACTCCATCGACCGCCAGGCGAGCTACGCGGCCGTCGCCGTCGGCCTCCTCGTCGGCCTCGCCGCGGGCAAGGCCGGCGGGCGCGGCCCGCTGCTGCCCGCGGCCGCCGCGCTCCTCTCGCTCGGCGCCCTGCACCTCGGCCAGCTGCTCTTCATCGCGCTCGTCATCGCCGACGTCAACGCGGCGGGCCTGATCGCGGTGATCGGCGACCAGGGCATCGGCGGCCTCTTCGGCATCTGGCAGAAATCGGCGGAGGTGACCGACTACGCCTTCCCGGTGATCGGCGCCGCCGTCGCCTTCGGAGCCGCCAAGAAGGCCGGCGGCTGACCGACCCACCGGCCCCCCACCGCGCTGAGCAGGCACGACGGGAGCAGGACAGCCACCGAAACAGCTGTCGGAGCCGATGTTCGCGGTCATATGATCCGCCCGTGTCTGCTCCCACGCCGCCGATCGGCCGGCCCCTCCTCGAACCCACCGAGCACTTCCCGGCCCTGGCCGCGCTGCGCTCCGCCGTACGCGCCGGGGACGCGCGAGCGGTCCGTGCCGCCTTCGCCCCGCTCACCGACGAGGACGACCGCGCCCTCGCCTGCTCCGTCGTCGCCCGGACACCCGACTGCGAGACCTTCCTCAGGGAGGCCGTCGCCGGGCACCCCGGCGACCCGCTGCTGCGCAGCCTGCTCGCCGATCGCCTGATCCGGATCGGCTGGGACATCCGCACCGGACAGCGGGCCAAGCACGTCAGCGCGCGGCAGTTCGAGCAGCTCCACGCGCACCTGCGGCAGGCCGAGATCCTGCTCATCGACGTGTGCGCCGAACACCCCCGGTACGCCCTCGCCTGGTACCTGCGCCTGATCACCGCGCGCGGGCTGGAACTGGGCGGCGGTGAGGCCCGCCGTCGCCACGACCGCCTCGCCGAGCACCACCCGCACCACTACTCCGGCCAGTCGCAGCTGCTCCAGCAGCTCTGCCCCAAATGGGGCGGCGACTGGGACACCGCCCACGCCTTCGCCCGCGACCGCGCCCGGGCCGCGCCCGAGGGCGCCCCGAACGGCGCGCTCGTCGCCGTCGCCCAGCTGGAGCAGTACCTCGACCTGGCGGGGAACCGGGACAAGGCCGCCGCGGATACGTATCTCCGCGCGCCCGAGCAGCACACCGCCGTACTGGAGGCCGCGGCCCGGTCCGTACTGCACCCCACCGCCCGCACGGACGCCCACCAGTCCGTCGGCGCGCACAACGCCTTCGCCGCCGTCCACAGCGTCGCGGGCCGCCATGCCGAGGCCGCCCCGCACTTCCGGGCCCTCGGCGACCGGGCGACCGAGTTCCCGTGGGGCTACGTCGGCCCCGACCACGCGGCCGCCTTCGTACGCCACCGCAAGACCGCGCTGGCCAAGGGCTGAGGACCCCACCATGACCACCGAGACCCCGTCCGACCCCACCACCGCCGACCCCCGCACCTCGGACGGCACCGCGCGCACCGCCGACGGCATCACGCACACCACCATCGGCGGGATCCGCGCCGTCCTCGCACCCGGTTCCGGTCCCGTCACCGCGGGCCTGTTCTTCCGCGTGGGACGCGCCGACGAGACCCTCGCCACCAGCGGCGTCACCCACCTCGTCGAACACCTCGCCCTGCACCGGCACGGCCTGGGCGACCTGCACTACAACGGCGCGACCGCCGCCACCCACACCCACTTCCACGTCACGGGCACCCCCGCCGACGTGGTCGAGTACCTCAACGGGGTCTGCGCCGCCCTGCGCGACCTGCCCCTGGAGCGGCTGGAGACCGAGAAGGACATCCTGCGCACCGAGGCCGCCGGCCGCGCCCACGGTCCGGCCCACGGCATGGCCCTGTGGCGCTACGGCGCCCGCGGCCACGGACTGACCAGCTTCGGCGAGGCCGGCCTGCACCGGCTCACGGCGGCCAACGTCCGCGACTGGGCGCACACCCGCTTCACCGCCGAGAACGCCGTGCTGTGGATGACGACCGACACCGTCCCCGAGGGCCTCGACCTGACCCTGCCGACGGGCACCTGGCACCCCGCCCCCGAACCGACCTCGGCCCTGCCCACCACCCCCGCCCACTTCGTCGGCGGCGACGGCGGAATGGTCCTGACCTCGGTGATCCCCAGGTCCGCCGCCGGCGTCCTGTTCACCGAGGTGCTCGGCAAGGAGCTGTTCCGCGCCCTGCGCCAGAAGGGCGGCTACTCCTACACCGCCGCCGCCGACCACCATCCCCGCGACGCGGACTTCGCCACCGTCACCGCGTACGCCGACGCCCTGCCGCAGCAGCAGGACGCGATGGTCGGCGCCTTCGTCGACGTCCTCGCCGCCCTGCGGGCCGGTCGGATCAAGCAGGCCGACCTGGACTCCGTACGGGCCACCGCCCTCGCCCGGTTCGACGTCCCCGAGCCGGCCGTGGCCCGACTGCCCTCCGAGGCCCTGGACCTGCTGTTGCGCCGCCCGCTGCGCACCTTCGCCGAGGCGCGCGCCGAACTGGGGGCCGTCACCGTCGCCGACCTCGGCCGGATCGCCCGCGAGGTGTGGGCCGGAGCCCTGATCGACGTCCCCACCCGGGGCCTGGAGTGGGCCGGCACGACCGCCGCGCCCACCCGGTCCGACGACGTGGTCACCGGACCGCGCTGGTCCGCCCGGGACGACCGCCGCAACGCCGTGATCGTGGGACGCGACGGCATCAGTCTGGTCGGCCCCGACACGCAGATCACCGTCCGCTACGCCGACTGCGTCCTGCTGTACGCCTTCCCCGACGGCGGCCGCCACCTGGTCGGCGCCGACGGCTTCACCCTCACCGTCGAGCCCACCCTGTACGGGATCACCGCCGCCGAACTGGCCCACCTGGACGCGGGCGTCCCGCCCGCCTCCGTGGTCCGCATGCCGCCGCGTGACCCGGACCGCGTCCCGCGGCCCAAGACCCCCGAACCGGCCGGACCGCTGCCGCGGAAGGGCTGGCTCACCGCGGTGATGTGGCTGCTCGGCATCCCGGCGCTGGTCCTGGGCGGCCTGTCCGCCATCGTCACCCTCGCCCTGATCTCCGACGGCACCGACGAATCCGAACATTGGCTGCTCGTCGCCGCCCTCTGGATCGTCTCCGCGGTCTTCCTGATCCCGTGGGGCGTCTGCCTGCGCCGTCGCCACAACGGCCTGGGCTGACCCGAGTACGCCGGAGGCCGGCACCCCGAGCGGGGTGCCGGCCTCCGGTACGCGTACGACCCGTCGGGTCAGCGGCGGTGCTGCGAGTCCGCGACGGTGACCTCGACCCGCTGGAACTCCTTGAGCTCGCTGTAGCCGGTGGTGGCCATCGAGCGGCGCAGGGCGCCGAAGATGTTCATCGAACCGTCCGGGGTGTGCGACGGGCCGGTGAGGATCTCCTCGGTGGTGCCGACCGTACCGAGGTCGACCTTCTTGCCGCGCGGCACGTCCTCGTGGACGGCCTCCATGCCCCAGTGGTGGCCCTTGCCGGGCGCGTCGGTGGCACGGGCCAGCGGGGAGCCCATCATCACGGCGTCGGCGCCGCAGGCGACGGCCTTCGGGATGTCGCCGGACCAGCCCACGCCGCCGTCGGCGATGACGTGCACGTAACGGCCGCCGGACTCGTCCATGTAGTCGCGGCGGGCCGCGGCCACGTCCGCGACGGCGGTGGCCATCGGGACCTGGATGCCGAGCACGTTGCGCGTGGTGTGCGCGGCGCCGCCGCCGAAGCCGACCAGGACGCCCGCGGCGCCGGTGCGCATCAGGTGCAGGGCCGCGGTGTAGGTGGCGCAGCCGCCCACGATGACCGGCACGTCGAGCTCGTAGATGAACTGCTTGAGGTTCAGCGGCTCGGCGGCGCCCGACACGTGCTCGGCGGAGACCGTGGTGCCGCGGATCACGAAGATGTCCACGCCCGCGTCGACGACGGCCTTGGAGAACTCGGCGGTGCGCTGCGGGGAGAGCGCGGCGGCGGTGACGACGCCCGAGTCGCGCACCTCCTTGATGCGCTGCCGGATCAGGTCGGCCTGGATCGGAGCGGAGTAGATCTCCTGGAGGCGGCGGGTGGCCGTCTCCTCGTCCAGCCCGGTGATCTCGTCCAGCAGCGGCTGCGGGTCCTCGTGGCGGGTCCACAGACCTTCGAGGTTCAGCACGCCGAGGCCGCCGAGCTCGCCGATGCGGATCGCGGTCTGCGGGGAGACGACCGAGTCCATGGGGGCGGCCAGGAACGGGAGCTCGAAGCGGTACGCGTCGATCTGCCAGGCGATCGAGACCTCCTTCGGGTCCCGGGTACGCCGGCTCGGGACGATGGCGATGTCGTCGAACGCGTACGCCCTGCGGCCGCGCTTGCCGCGCCCGATCTCGATCTCAGTCACGTGTGGTGGCCTTTCCTCTGGGTCTGCCCGTCCAGTATCCCCGACGGGCGCGGGACTGCGTTTCGGTGACCGCTGTACGGACGTACGCGGCCGTGCCCGGGCACGGCGAAGGGGCGGACCCGGCGCTCCGCCGGGTCCGCCCCTCACCTCACGCGTTTCAGCCCTTGCGGCTGTAGTTCGGCGCTTCGACCGTCATCTGGATGTCGTGCGGGTGGCTCTCCTTGAGGCCCGCCGAGGTGATCCGGACGAACCGGCCCCGGTCCTGCAGCTCGGGAACGGTGCGGCCGCCGACGTAGAACATCGACTGGCGCAGACCGCCGACGAGCTGGTGCACGACCGCCGACAGGGGACCGCGGTAGGGGACCTGGCCCTCGATGCCCTCGGGGATCAGCTTGTCGTCGCCGCCGACCCCTTCCTGGAAGTAGCGGTCCTTGGAGAAGGACTTGCGGTCGCCGCGGGACTGCATCGCGCCGAGCGAGCCCATGCCCCGGTAGGACTTGAACTGCTTGCCGTTGATGAAGAGCAGTTCGCCCGGGGACTCCTCGCAGCCTGCGAGCAGCGAGCCGAGCATCACCGTGTCGGCGCCCGCGACGAGCGCCTTGGCGATGTCGCCGGAGTACTGCAGGCCGCCGTCGCCGATGACGGGGACGCCCGCGGCCTTGGCGGCCAGCGAGGCCTCGTAGATCGCGGTGACCTGCGGGACGCCGATGCCGGCGACGACGCGGGTGGTGCAGATGGAGCCGGGGCCGACGCCGACCTTGATGCCGTCGCAGCCGGCGTCGATGAGGGCCTGGGCGCCGTCACGGGTGGCGATGTTGCCACCGATGACGTCGACCGAGGAGTTCGACTTGATCTTGGAGACCATGTCGCCGACGAGACGCGAGTGGCCGTGGGCGGTGTCGACGACGATGAAGTCGGCGCCCGCCTCGATCAGGGCCTGGGCGCGCTCGTAGGCGTCCCCGGCGACGCCGACGGCCGCGCCGACCAGCAGTCGGCCGTCCTTGTCCTTGGCGGCGTTCGGGTACTTCTCGGCCTTGACGAAGTCCTTGACCGTGATGAGGCCCTTGAGGATGCCCGCGTCGTCGACCAGCGGAAGCTTCTCGATCTTGTGGCGGCGCAGCAGCTCCATGGCGTCCACGCCGGAGATCCCGACCTTGCCCGTGACCAGCGGCATCGGGGTCATGACCTCGCGCACCTGGCGGCTGCGGTCCGACTCGAAGGCCATGTCGCGGTTGGTGACGATGCCCAGCAGCCGGCCGGCCGGGTCGGTGACCGGGACGCCGGAGATCCGGAACTTCGCGCAGAGCTCGTCGGCCTCGCGCAGCGTGGCGTCCGGGTGCACGGTGATCGGGTCGGTGACCATGCCGGACTCGGAGCGCTTCACCAGGTCGACCTGGTTCGCCTGGTCGGCGATCGACAGGTTGCGGTGCAGGACGCCGACACCGCCCTGACGGGCCATCGCGATGGCCATGCGGGCCTCGGTGACCTTGTCCATGGCGGCCGACAGCAGCGGAACGTTCACGCGGACGTTGCGCGAGATGAGGGAGGAGGTGTCGATCGCGTCGGGCGACATGTCCGACGCGCCCGGCAGCAGCAGCACGTCGTCGTACGTCAGTCCGAGCGTGGCGAATTTGTCGGGCACTCCAGTCGAACCGCTGTCAGTCATGACACCTTCCCAAATGGTCTTGCTCATCGCGGATGTCCATGCTAACGGGATCCCGAAGCGTCTCATTCCACGACCAAGACCAAGCAGAATTTTCGTCGTTTCCTACGATGAAATCGTTGGAGCGGACGGGCTCACTGCTCGGCGAGCGCCCGGAGCCTGCTGAGCGCCCGGTGCTGGGCGACGCGCACCGCGCCCGGGGACATCCCGAGCATCTGCCCGGTCTCCTCCGCGGTCAGCCCGACGGCCACCCGCAGGACGAGCAGCTCGCGCTGGTTCTCGGGCAGGTTGGCGAGCAGCTTCTTGGCCCAGGCGGCGTCACTGCTGAGCAGGGCGCGCTCCTCCGGCCCCAGGGAGTCGTCCGGGCGCTCCGGCATCTCGTCGGAGGGCACGGCCGTGCTGCCGGGGTGGCGCATCGCGGCCCGCTGGAGGTCGGCGACCTTGTGGGCGGCGATGGCGAACACGAACGCCTCGAAGGGGCGACCGGTGTCCCGGTAGCGGGGCAGCGCCATCAGGACGGCCACGCACACCTCCTGCGCCAGGTCCTCCACGAAGTGACGAGCGTCACCGGGGAGCCTGGACAGGCGGGTGCGGCAGTAGCGGATGGCGAGGGGGTGCACGAAGGCGAGCAGGTCGTGCGTGGCCTGCTCGTCACCGTCGACGGCCCGCCGCACGAGCGCGCTGACGGCCCCGGCACCGCCGCTCTTGGCGGCGCCGTTCGGGCCGGTGGCCGCGGGGGACCCCAGGGCCTCGTCGTCGCGCATCAATCCATGGTGCCTTGGCGTCGGAGGATTCGCGGCACCGCGGTCCGTGTTGTGCGTCGAAGCGTTATGCGGAGCGTTGGGAGCGGGTGCGCCGGAAGTCATCTCCTGCACCCTCCCCTCCGCTCGGCCCGAATCTTCCCCGAGGACTGCACGTCTCCAAGAATGCGGCACACCTCAAGCATGCGGCATCGCGCCCGAAGCGACACGTCCCCTTGATTGTGCCCCGCCAATCCCCGGGCGTGCACCGGGTTCGGCGGGACACGGGCAGCACGCGGCCCCGCCGTCGCGGGGCACCCCGTCGGGCGCGCCGTCCGGGGCTGCCGGGAAGCGCCGCCCCGTCCGCCGGTGGCGGACGGGACCGCTCGCGGCGGCCGACCCCGGGGCCCGCCGTCAGCGGACGAGGCCCCAGCGGAACCCGAGCGCCACGGCGTGCGCCCGGTCGGAGGCGCCGAGCTTCTTGAACAGCCTGCGGGCGTGGGTCTTGACCGTGTCCTCGGAGAGGAAGAGCTCGCGCCCGATCTCCGCGTTGGACCGGCCGTGGCTCATGCCCTCCAGCACCTGGATCTCGCGTGCGGTGAGGGTGGGCGCCGCGCCCATCTCCGCCGAGCGCAGCCGGCGCGGGGCCAGCCTCCAGGTGGGGTCGGCGAGGGCCTGGGTGACCGTGGCCCGCAGTTCGGCGCGCGAGGCGTCCTTGTGCAGGTAGCCGCGGGCGCCGGCGGCGACGGCGAGGGCCACGCCGTCCAGGTCCTCCGCCACCGTCAGCATGATGATGCGGGCGCCGGGGTCGGCCGAGAGGAGTCGGCGGACCGTCTCGACACCGCCGAGACCGGGCATCCGGACATCCATCAGGATGAGGTCCGATCGGTCGGCACCCCAGCGGCGGAGGACTTCCTCGCCGTTGGCCGCCGTCGTCACACGCTCGACGCCGGGCACGGTGGCAACCGCGCGACGGAGCGCCTCTCGGGCAAGCGGGGAATCGTCGCAGACGAGGACGGATGTCATGACCGCCCTCCGCAGCTGCTGATGCGCGTCACCTTGAGCCTCCAGGCTGGTACGTATCGTCACCTGTGCGGTCGATATCCCCGGACACCTGTCCGAGAACTTCTTGGTTCAACCGCCTTCGCACTCTCAACGATGGTCACTCGAAAGAGTTACGGGTCGGACGGACACCTTCGGCACCCTACGTGAGGAAGCGATCACGGTGGTGGAGGCGCGTGCCGCGTGTCCTCCATCTGGAGCTATGCCCTATTTGGCGGCTTTCCTTCCGTTTGGCACATGTCTGAGGCTAGATTCCCAATGAGTCATATTTACATCTACTCCGACAGTAGGTGTGGAGACATGGACCGTATCCGCCTCAGTACCGGCACCAAGAGGACTACCAATGGCAGATTTCTCCCGCCTCCCCGGACCGAACGCCGACCTGTGGGACTGGCAGCTCCTCGCTGCCTGCCGCGGGGTCGACAGCTCCCTGTTCTTCCATCCGGAAGGCGAGCGGGGCGCGGCCAGGAGCGCGCGCGAGGCCTCGGCTAAAGAGGTCTGCATGAGATGCCCGGTGCGTGCGGAATGCGCCGCGCACGCACTCGCCGTCCGTGAGCCCTACGGGGTGTGGGGCGGCCTGACCGAGGACGAACGCGAGGAGCTGATGGGCCGCGCACGGCACCGCCTGATCCCGGCATCCAGTGCGATCGGACCGATCGCACCGAACTGACCAGCACGACCGACACGCACGCCGAAGCAACCGAAGGAACGTTTCCTCGGATCCGTGGGACCCCCGGCCCCCCGGGGTGGGCGGGGGCGGCGGGTGGGGGGGGCCCGGGGGCGTATAAACAAAAACCAGCCCCCCACACACACACACAACCCGGATTGCGGGTTGGGGGTGTGAAAGGGG
>NZ_JBHVPG010000013.1:0-109228 GCF_042887545.1 Streptomyces sp. NPDC057939 | reverse complement strand
GACCCCCCCCCCTACCCACCCCAACTAGGGTTGCGGCGTCCCGGACTACCCGCCGCCCCCCGGGTTGCCCGGGGTCCGGCGGGTGACGGGGCCCGGGGCGCCACGCGTCCGGCCGTACCGCCGTACGGTCAGCGCGTGGCGGCCCGCGCCAGCTCGCCCAGGGTCGCCGCGACGGCCGGTACCCGCGCCAGGTCCGGCAGCGTCAGGGCCACGACCTCCCGCTCGACGGCCGGCTCCACGGCCAGGGTGCTGACGCCCTTGGCCCGTACGGACTCGACCGCCAGTTCCGGCAGCACCGCCACGCCGAGCCCGGCGCCGACCAGGCCGACCACGGCCGGGTAGTCGTCGGTGGCGAAGTCGATCCGCGGGGTGAAGCCGACGCCCTCGCACACCTCGACGAGGTGGCGGCGGCAGCGCGGGCAGCCCGCGATCCAGGGCTCGTCCGCCAGCTCCGCCATGCCCACCCGTTCGGCGCCCGCCAGCCGGTGCCCTTCCGGGACCAGTCCGACGAGGCGGTCGGTGAGCAGCGGCGTGACCACGAGGTCCTCCCACTCGGACGCGGAACCGGACGCCCCGCCGTAGCGGAAGGCCAGCGCCAGGTCGCAGTCGCCCTCGCGCAGCATCTCGACCGACCTCGGGGGTTCGGCCTCGACCAGGGAGATCCGGGTGCCCGGGTGCGCGGCGCGCATGGCCGCGAGCGCGGTCGGCACCAGCGTGGAGCTGCCGCTGGGGAAGGACACGAGCCGGACCCGTCCCGCGCGCAGGCCGGCGATGGCCGCGACCTCCTCCTCGGCCGCTGTCAGCCCGGCAAGGATTCCGGCGGCGTGCCGCACCAGGGCCTCGCCCGCCTGCGTCAGGCGCATCTCGCGGCCCGTGCGGATCAGCAGCGGGGTGCCCGCCGACTGTTCGAGGGCCTTCATCTGCTGGGAGACGGCGGGCTGGGTGCAGCCGAGCTCGCGCGCGGCGGCGGAGAAGGAGCCGGTCCCGGCGACGGCGCGCAGGACCCGGAGATGACGTGCCTCTATCACCCCTTGAGCATAAGCCCGACTTTGACTGCAACGCGCTTACCGGGGTCGCGCTTTGAGCTCGCCGGGGCGGGCGTGGCCGCATCCACCCCGCGCGGGCACGGTCGGTAGCGGATCGCGGGACGGCCCGAACACCGGCCCCGCCCCACGGGACACCCCCTGACCCGGGCGGCTAGGTTGCGCCTATGACGACTGCGTTGATTACGGGATCCACGGCGGGCATCGGCGCCGCCTTCGCCCGCCGGCTCGCCGCCCAGGGCCACAACCTCGTGCTGGTGGCGCGCGACACCAAGAGGCTGGCCGAGCAGGCCACCGAACTGCACGACCGGCACGGCATCGAGGCCGAGGTGCTGGCCGCGGACCTCTCCACCGAGGAGGGCATCACGGCCGTCGAGACCCGCCTGGAGGACCGTACGCACCCGGTGGACCTGCTGGTCAACAACGCCGGCTTCGGCAACAAGGGCCGCTACCTCGAAGTGTCCATGGCCGACGAGCTGACCATGATCAAGGTGCACATCGAGGCGGTGCTGCGGCTGACCTCGGCGGCCACCGCGTCGATGCGCTCGCGCGGTCGCGGCGGCGTCATCAACGTGGCCTCCGTGGCGGCCTTCGTCCCGCGCGGCACCTACGGCGCCAGCAAGGCCTGGGTCGTGCAGTTCACACAGGGCGCGGCCAAGGACCTCGCGGGTTCCGGCGTGCGGCTGATGGCCCTGTGCCCGGGCTTCGTGCGGACCGAGTTCCACGAGCGGGCCGGCATGGGCACGGACAACATCCCGAGCTGGCTGTGGCTGGACGCCGACAAGCTGGTGGCGGCGGCGCTGGCCGACCTGGCCCGCGGCAGGACCGTGTCGATCCCGGACCCGCGGTACAAGGCGCTGATGGGCGTGGTGAAGCTGACGCCTCGCGGACTCCTCGGCGGCGTGTCGTCCCGCACGGGCCGCAAGTACGGGCCGCAGTAACCCGTTCAGCCCGTTCACAAACCGGCCAAACGGGTGAAATCTCCCTAAACTGGACGTGTCCCGATCCGGCCTGGGAGGCGACACGATGACATTCGTACAGGTGATCGATTACGAGACCCGACGGTTCGCCGAGATGAACGCGCTGATCGACCGCTGGGCGGAGCAGAGCAGCGGCAGGCGCACCGCGACGCGCGCGATGCTCGGCCAGGACCGCGAGGCGCGGAACCACTACGTGGACATGGTGGAGTTCGCCTCGTACGAGGAGGCCATGGCGAACTCCCACCTCCCCGAGACCGAGCGGATGTTCCAGGAGATGGTGGCCCTGTGCGAGGGCATGCCGAAGTTCATGAACCTCGACGTGGTCCGCGACCAGCACCTCAACAAGCAGCTCGTGGAGCGGGTGTTCCAGGAAGCCATCATGGGCGGGGACATGGGCGTCCTCGACGAGTGCTTCGCGGCGAACTACATCGACCACGACATCAGCAAGGAGGAGTCCACCGTCATCGGACGGGAGGGCATGCGCGCGGACATCGAGACCTGGCGCGGCGCCTTCGACATGACCTTCGAGCCGATGGCCCGGCTCGCCGAGGGCGATCTGGTCACGACGGTGTGGAACTGGCGCGGCACCCACGACAAGGGCCCGTTCATGGGGGTCGCCCCGACCGGCAGGACGTACGAGATGTCGGGGAGCACCACGTTCCGGTGCACGGGCGGGGAGATCGTCGAGGGCTGGTGGCACTACAACCCCGGAGCCCTGCAACGGCAGATGGGTGGATCCGGTACCCCGTACGGGTCCTGAGGCCGCATCACGGGGAAGGCCCCGTCCCGCGACTGCGGGACGGGGCCTTCTCGGCGTGGTGCGTGCGATCAGTGGCTGTGGCCGTGACCGTGGCCGTGACCGGCGTCGCCCTCTTCCTCGGCCGGCTTCTCGACGACCAGGGTCTCGGTCGTGAGCAGCAGCGAGGCGATGGAAGCGGCGTTCTCCAGCGCGGAACGGGTGACCTTGACCGGGTCGATGACGCCGGCCTTGACCAGGTCGCCGTACTCGCCGGTGGCGGCGTTGAAGCCCTGGCCCTTGTCGAGCTCGGCGACCTTCGAGGTGATGACGTAGCCCTCGAGGCCGGCGTTCTCGGCGATCCAGCGCAGCGGCTCGACGGCGGCGCGACGCACGACCGAGACGCCGGTGCCCTCGTCGCCGGTCAGGCCGAGGTTGCCATCCAGGACCTTGACGGCGTGGACGAGCGCGGAGCCACCGCCGGAGACGATGCCCTCCTCGACCGCGGCACGGGTCGCCGAGATGGCGTCCTCAAGGCGGTGCTTCTTCTCCTTGAGCTCCACCTCGGTGGCGGCGCCGACCTTGATGACGCAGACGCCACCGGCGAGCTTCGCCAGGCGCTCCTGCAGCTTCTCGCGGTCCCAGTCCGAGTCGGTGGACTCGATCTCGGCCTTGATCTGGTTGACGCGGCCCGCGACGTCGGCGGAGTTGCCACCACCGTCGACGATGGTCGTGTCGTCCTTGGAGACGGTCACGCGGCGCGCGGAGCCCAGGATGTCCAGACCGGCCTGGTCGAGCTTGAGGCCGACCTCCTCGGCGATGACGGTCGCACCGGTGAGGGTGGCGATGTCCTGGAGCATGGCCTTGCGGCGGTCACCGAAGCCGGGGGCCTTGACGGCGACCGCGTTGAAGGTGCCACGGATCTTGTTGACGACGAGGGTGGAGAGCGCCTCGCCCTCGACGTCCTCGGCGATGATCAGCAGCGGCTTGGAGGCGCCGGCCTGGATGACCTTCTCCAGCAGCGGCAGCAGGTCCTGGATCGAGGAGATCTTGCCCTGGTGGATCAGGATGTACGGGTCATCGAGGATGGCCTCCATACGCTCCTGGTCGGACACCATGTACGGCGACAGGTAGCCCTTGTCGAAGGCCATGCCCTCGGTGAATTCGAGCTCCAGGCCGAAGGCGTTGGACTCCTCGACGGTGATGACACCGTCCTTGCCGACCTTGTCCATCGCCTCGGCGATGAGCTCGCCGACCTGCGAGTCCTGCGCGGAGAGCGCGGCGACGGCGGCGATGTCGGACTTGTCCTCGATCGGGCGGGCGGTCGCGAGGAGCTCCTCGGACACGGCCTTGACCGCGGCGTCGATGCCCTTCTTCAGGGCGGCCGGGGAAGCACCCGCGGCGACGTTGCGCAGACCCTCGCGGACCAGTGCCTGGGCCAGCACGGTGGCGGTGGTGGTGCCGTCACCCGCGATGTCGTTGGTCTTGGTCGCCACCTCCTTCACGAGCTGCGCGCCCAGGTTCTCGTACGGGTCGTCCAGCTCGACCTCGCGAGCGATGGTGACACCGTCGTTGGTGATGGTCGGCGCGCCGAACTTCTTGTCGATGACGACGTTGCGGCCCTTGGGACCGATCGTCACCTTGACCGTGTCGGCAAGCTTGTTGACGCCGCGCTCGAGGGCGCGACGGGCGTCCTCGTCAAACTTCAGAATCTTCGGCATGGGAGCGGTTCCGCCCTCTCGTTGCGATCCTCGGCCGCTCACCGCGACCGCATGGAAACGAACTACGCCCCTCGCCGCCCGGCATCAGCAGGGTGACCAGGGGCGTAGCTCACAGCAAAACTGGAGAAGTGATTACTTCTCGACGATCGCGAGCACGTCGCGGGCCGAGAGGACGAGGTACTCCTCGCCGTTGTACTTCACTTCGGTGCCGCCGTACTTGGAGTACAGGACGACGTCGCCGACGGTGACGTCGAGCGGAAGACGGTTGCCGTCCTCGAAGCGACCGGGACCGACGGCAAGGACGACGCCCTCCTGGGGCTTCTCCTTCGCGGTGTCCGGAATGACCAGGCCAGAGGCCGTGGTCTGCTCGGCGTCGAGCGGCTGGACCACAATGCGGTCCTCGAGCGGCTTGATGGCAACCTTGGAGCTGGTGGTCGTCACGATCCGACCTCCCCCTTCGGAGATCCGGGGTTAACTGTCTGAGGTGGCGACCAGGTCGATCCGTCGTCGCGGGTGCCGGACCAGCCTGTCGCTGTGTTGGCACTCACCAGGGGCGAGTGCCAGGTGCGACACTATTCCGGCGATTAGCACTCGGTCAAGCGGAGTGCCAACACGCGCCGGCCGAGCCGTACGGATCAGGCCGCCCGGAGGGCGTGTTGGGCCCTGGTCACAGGCGTTCCGACGGGGTGGCGCGGCCCGATTTTTTCCGTGTCCCCGCAGGTCGGCGACCCCTATGATCCCGATCATGAACACCTCAACGGGGGCAGGGCGGCGCCGCACGGCGGGCGGCATCGGCTTCGGACGTCTGTACTCGACCGCCATCTCCATCGCCGGAGCGGTGATCCTCCTCCACTTCGTCATCCCCCGGATGACGACGCAGCTGACCGGCATCGAGGGTTCCTTCCGCGCCGTGTCCTGCACCCCGTACGAGTCCCGCCGCGACGCCGACAGCGTGATGTGCAGCGGCACCTTCACCGCCCGGGACGGCTCCTTCTCCCTCGCCCGGGTCTCCGTGGACACCACCTTCGACACCCCGCCGACCGTCCCCGTCGCGACCGTCGTCAGCGGACCGGACGCCACCGGGGCCGTCTCCGCCGAGCGCCGGGCCTGGGCCCTGCCGGGCGCCACCGGGCTGCTCTGCCTCGCCGTCGCCGTCTGGAACGTCACCTCCATCGCGCGCACCGTCCGCGCCTCCCGGGCGGGGGCGGGCACTCCCGCCGCGGCCGGGCCGGCCACGACCTGAAGGGCGTTCCCGCCCGGTATGTGACGCTTGAGCGGTGCGCATCCTGGTGGTCGAAGACGAAGAGAACCTGGCCGAATCCCTACGGCAGGGCCTGTCCGCGGACGGTCACCGCGTCGAGGTGGCCCACGACGGACACCGCGGCCTCGAACTGGCCCGCACCGGCGGACCCTACGACGCGGTGGTCCTGGACCTGATGCTCCCGGGCCTCGACGGCCACGAGATCTGCACCCGGATGCGCGCCCACGGCGACCCGACCCCCGTCCTGATGCTGACCGCCCGGGACGGGGAACGCGACGAGGCCGACGGCCTCGACGCGGGCGCCGACGACTACCTCACCAAACCGTTCTCCTTCGTCGTGCTCGGCGCCCGCCTGCGGGCCCTCGCCCGGCGGGCCGCCGCCCCCGAGCCCACCGTGCTCCGGGTCGGGGACCTCGTCCTCGACCCGCAGGACCGGCGCTGCCGCCGCGGCACGCGGGACATCGAACTCACCACCCGCGAGCTGGGCGTCCTCGCCTGCCTGATGGAAAGGCCGGGCCGGGCCGTCGCCAAGCAGGACATCCTCGACGAGGTCTGGGACGCCCCGCACGCCATCGACCCGAACATCGTGGAGGTGTACGTCTCCTCCCTGCGCAGGAAGATCGACGCGCCCTTCGGCCGCCGCTCCATCCTCACCGTCCACGGCACCGGCTACCGGATGGCGCCCGACGGTGGTTAGCAGCCTCCGGGCCCGCACCGCCGTGGCCGCCGCCCTCGCCATGACCGCCGTCCTGGCCGTCGGCGGCCTTTGGCTGCACGCCGTGCTGCGCGCCAACCTCCTCGACAACACCACCGGGCGCACCGAACTCGCCGCCCGGAAGGCCGCCGCCCGGTTCGACTCCCGGGACCCGTCCCCCGGCGGGCGGCTGCCCGCGCCCGAGGGCGGGGTCGACCTGGTCCTCGTACGGGACGCGGCCGGCCGGACGGTCGCGTCCAGCGGGGACCCCGAGGACGCCCCGGACTTCGGCGCGCTGCTCCCCCGCCCCGGCCCCGGCGACGACTCCCGCTCGACGGTCCTGCCCCCCGCCCACCCCGACGGCCAACGCCGCGCGGTGGTGGTGGTCGCGACCCCGGGGGGCGGGGGCGCCGGGAGGGGTGGGGGTGCCGGGGGTGCCGGGGATGCCGGGGACGTCGGGGGTGCCGGGGCCTCCGGGGGCGTCGGGGGCTCCGGGGAGCACGCGCCGTACGCCGTGTACGCGATGACCGTGCTGGGCGACGTCGACGACGCCACCCGCGCCATCGCCGCCGGCCTGCTCGCCGGCGCTCCCCCGCTCATCGCCTTCGCCGCCGCCCTGGCCTGGTGGGTCACCGGCCACGCCCTGCGCCCCGTCACCGCGATCCGTGGCGGGCTGGCCTCCGTCACCGCGAGCGAGCTGGACCGGCGGGTGCCCGACCCCGGCGGCGCGGACGAGATCGCGCGGCTGGCCCGGACCGTCAACGACACCCTCGACCGGCTGGAACGCTCCGACGCGCGGCAGCGGCAGTTCACCGCCGACGCCTCCCACGAACTGCGCAACCCGCTCGCCGCCGTCCGCTCCCGGCTGGAGGTGGCCCTGGCCATGGAGCGGCCCGACCGGGCCTCGGTGGCCGCCGCGCTGGCCGACACCGAACGGCTCCAACGGATCGCGGCCGACCTGCTGCTGCTCGCCCGCCTCGACGGCGGCCCGGCGCCGCGCCCCGAACCCGTCGACCTCGCGCTGTTGGCCGCCGAGGACGCGGCCCGCCGGCCCGCGCCCCGGGTGCCGCTGCGGCTGGAGGCGGACACGCCCGTGGCGGCGTACGGGGATCCGGCCCGACTGGAACGGGCCCTGGCCAACCTGGTGGACAACGCCCTGCGCCACGCCGCCGGCGGCGTCGTCGTCCGGGCGCGGGCGTGCGGCGACTGGGCGGAGCTGGAGGTCGTGGACGACGGTCCGGGGATCCCGGACGCGGACCGGGCCCGGGTGTTCGAACGGTTCGTACGACTGGACGCGGATCGCGGCCGGGCCGGCGGCGGAACCGGGCTGGGCCTGGCCATCGCCCGGGAGATCGCCCGGGCGCACGGGGGCGACGTACGCGCCCTCCCCGCCCGGGACGGCGGCGCCCGACTCCGCCTGCGCGTCCCCGGAGCCGGTGGGGACGGGCGATCCCGGTAGCGGATCGCCGGAGGGGGCAGGCGATCCCGGTAGCGGATCGCCGGTGCCGGCAGCCGTTGCCGGTCCCGGCTGCCCCGGCCCTCAGGATTCCTTCAGCGGGTGTGCCCCAGCATCGGTGGGCATGAGCGCGCAACGGAGGAAGACCAGCCGCCGCCGGCCCTCGCGACGCCGGATCGGCCGCACGCTGCTGATCACCGGCTGCGTGCTGACGGCGGTGGCGGGCGGCACCGCCTGGTACGTCTACCGGGACCTGGTGTCGAGCATCGGCAGCTCCAAGGCCCTGGAGGGCGCCGAGAAGTCGGCGCACGGCGACGTGAACGTCCTGCTCATGGGACTGGACAGCCGCCGCGACCAGAACGGCGACCCGCTGCCGGACGAAGTGCTCGACAAGCTGCACGCCGGCAGCTCCGACATCGGCGGCTACAACGCGAACACCATGATCCTGCTGCACGTACCCGCGGACGGCAGCCGGGCGAAGGCCTTCTCGATCCCGCGCGACGACTTCGTCGCGATACCCGGCCACGGCAAGGACAAGATCAAGAAGGCGTACGGGCTGGCCAAGGCCGCCAAGGAGGACCAGCTGTCGGCGCAGGGCGTCAAGGACCGGCGGCAACTGGAGCAGGAGGGCCGGGAGGCGGGGCGCCGGGCGCAGATCGACACCGTACGGAACTTCCTGGGCGTCCCGGTCGATCACTTCGCGGAGCTGAACCTGGCTGGGTTCTACCACCTCGCGGACGCCCTCGGCGGGGTCCCGGTGTGCCTGAACAAGCCGGTGAAGGACCGCTGGTCGGGAGCGGACTTCCCGGCGGGCCGGCAGCAGCTCGACGGCCGGCAGTCACTGGCCTTCGTACGCCAACGGCACGGCCTGGAGATGGGCGACCTCGACCGGACGAAGCGGCAGCAGGCCTTCCTCGCGGGCGCCACGCAGAAACTGAACTCGGCGGGCACCTTCACGGATCCGGTGAAGCTGGTCAAACTGATCGACACGGCGAAGAAGGACGTCGTGACGGACTCCGGGTGGGACCTGCTGTCGTTCGTGAGGCAGGCGAAGAACCTGTCCGGGGGCAAAGTGCAATTCACGACACTTCCCATCGAAGGGTTCGGAAGGAACCATGGGGAGGACATCAACGTCGTAGATGATATGAAGATAAAGCGCCTCATAGCCGAGCAGATCGGTCCTCAGACCACTGCGACCCCCAGTGCGCCGGGCGCTTCGTCCTCATCCCCGTCCTCGCCCCCGTCCCCGCCCTCGTCCTCGCCCTCACCCCCCGCGTCACCGCCGACGCAGGATTCGGGGCCGCAGGATTCGGGGCGGCAGGATTCCCGGCCGCAGAAGGGCAGCATCGACGGCGGCGGCATCCCGTGCGTGGACTGAGGCCCCGCACGTCGGCGGGTCCCCGCCGGCGCACCGAAGCACTGCTGCTCGTCCTCGTCGTCGGCATCGCCGTCTTCGGCCACGTGAGCGCCGGCCTCGCTATGAACGGCGAGCTGCCGCAGCACCTGCCCAGCTTCGTCATCAGCATGAGCCTGCTGTCGCTCGTGGGGCATCTGGGCATCCGACGGTTCGCGGCGTACGCGGACCCCCTGATCTTCCCGCTGGCCATGCTGCTGACGGGGCTCGGGCTCGTACTGATCCACCGGCTCGACCAGGGGTACATCGAGCGGTACAACTCGGACGCGAACGCGCCCGGTCAGCTGATGTGGACGGTGGTCGGCGTCGCCGCCTGCCTCCTCGTCGTGGCGCTGCTGCGCGACCACCGGCTGCTCCAGCGGTTCATCTACATCACGATGGCCGGCTCGCTGGTGCTGCTGATCGCGCCGGCGTTCTTCGGCGCGGACACGTACGGCGCGAAGCGGTGGATCAAGCTGTTCGGCTTCTCGCTCCAGCCCGGCGAGTTCGTGAAGATCATGATCGCGGTCTTCTTCGCGGGCTACCTGGTCGTCCACCGCGATTCGCTCGCGCTGACCGGACGGAAGTTCCTCGGCATGCGGCTACCCCCGATGCGCCAGCTCGGCCCGATCGTCACCGTGTGGATCGTGTCGATGCTGGTCCTGGTCTTCGAGCGCGACCTGGGCACCTCGCTGATCTTCTTCGGCGTCTTCGTCGTCATGCTGTACGTCGCCACCGAGCGCACCAGCTGGATCGTGTGCGGCCTGCTCATGGCCTCCGTGGGCGCCTTCGTCGTCGGCTCGACCGAGCCCCACGTCAAGGCCCGCGTGGCCGCCTGGCTGAACCCGCTCTCGTTCTACTGGGAGAACCGACCGCCCGGCATCACCTCGGACCAGTCCGCCCAGGCCCTGTTCAGCTTCGGCACGGGCGGCATCTCGGGCACCGGCCTCGGGCAGGGCCACCCCGAGCTGATCGCCTTCGCGGGGCGCAGCGACTTCATCCTGACGACGGTGGGCGAGGAACTCGGCCTGGCCGGGGTCATGGCCGTCATCCTCCTCTACGCGCTCCTCGTGCAACGCGGGCTACGGATGGCACTGGCCGCGCGGGACCCGTTCGGCAAGCTCCTGGCGGTCGGCCTCGCCGCCGCGCTGGCGCTCCAGGTGTTCGTGGTCGCCGGCGGCGTCACGGGCCTCATCCCCCTGACGGGCAAGGCCCTGCCCTTCCTCGCGAAGGGCGGCTCGTCCCTACTGGCCAACTGGATCATGATCGCCCTCCTGCTCCGCATCAGCGACAGCGCGGAACGCCAACGCGAAGCGGACACCCACGACCCGGCGGAAACGACGATCACCCCGATGGTGGGGGCGGGGGCGGGGGCGGGGGCAGGGGTCTAGGCGGGAGCGGGTCGGGGGTGGGCGGGATGCACTCGGTCCGTGTCAGGGAGGGTTTGGTGGTTTCCCGCCGGTCTCATCGTCTCCCCGTGGCGGGCCGGTCCCTCAAGGGCGCTCCTCCTTCGTCGTCGCGTCGCTTCGCGATGGCCTTCGGCCACCCTTGACCGACCGACCCGCCACGGAAAGCCGAAGACCGACGGGAACCCCCCAAAAGAACGGTCACGGGTCAGAGATGAACAGGGACGGGTCCCTCAGTGACGAGGCGAGGGGACGGGTGCTGCCCGACAGGGCATGCGGGCACGCCGGAGGGCCTGCGGCCGGGCCAGGGGCGCGGGCACGGGCTCTACCTGCCCGTCAGGACGAGGAAATCGACCTCAGGGCACGTCAGACGGGCCATAAGCACCGGGTTCGTGGGTTCTTCGCCCGGTTCGGCGTCTGCGAGCCGTCTGGGCTTGAAGAAGCAGGTTTGCTTGCCGCCGTGCGGGGACGGGTCCGAGGTGGCTCCTAGGCGTCGAAGTCGTACTCCAGCACGTATGACGCGGAGTCCAAGGTCATCTCGTTGACCTCGACGGCATGCCCGTCCTCGGTGAACGCGGTGCGGACGATCTGGATGACGGGTGTGCCCATGGCGAGCGACAGTCGCTCGGCCTCATCGGCTGAAGGCATACGAGAACGGATCTCTTCGCGGAAGTGAGCGGGGCGATGCCCCAGCTCGGCCAACCTCGCGTAGGTCCCGCCGGGGCCGGTGTCGACCTGAGTGATGGCGGAGTCGGCGACCACGTCGGACGGCAGGTACGACTTCGCGAAGAGCACCGGCTTGCCATCGAGCACGAAGCGGCGACCACGGGTCCAGACCCGGGAGCCGGAAGAAACACCGAGAGCGTCGGCGATGCGGCTGTCGGCCTCTTCCTCCCGCACCTCGATCTGGTCGACGACCAGGTCGCGATCTTCGGTGTCGGTGGACCAGATGGATCGGCCCGAGCCCCACTGCTCCTGCGCCAGCCGTTGAATACCTCGTCGTCGTAGCGGTCTGAACGCTCGGACGAAGACGCCCGCACCCTTCCGCGCCTCGGCGAGCCCTTCGTTCTGAAGCACACCGAGAGCCTGCCGTGCGGTCATCCGAGCGACGTCGTACGCAGCCATCAGGTCGTTCTCACCCGGCAGCCGGTCCCCCGGCCCGTACTCCCCCGACTGGATGGCCGCCCTCAACGCATCAGCGATCCGCTGGTACTTCGGCTGGCCCGTCATCAAACCGATCACTCCCTCTCCTCTCTAGACACCCTAGGGCCAAAGGTCGGTCGCTGCATTTAGCAGAATCACGCCCCAACCGGTGAGATCTCTAGACATGCCTTGACGGCGCAGGGTTGCATCAGCTGCAATGAATACATCTCTAGAGAGGTTGTCTGAGAGGCATCCTCGTGGCTGAGGAGAGTGCGTATGCGCCCGATCGTTATCGCCATCGAAACCGAGGACGTCGCTGCGCCGATCGAACCCAGTGCGGAACTACTCGACCGCGCGCTGGTCGGCTGGGAGCGCTTCCTCGACACCTTCGAAAAAGCACCCGATGAGTGAGCGCTACGAGTACCTACCGCATCGACTTCTGCGGCAGCGGGTGCGCGACGTGGCCTCCGGCACCGAGGGGGAATTGATGGCCGTGGTCAACGAGAACGTCTCGGACTCGCCCTTGAATGATCACTGGATGGAGTTGGCCTACATCCGCGCCGCATCCGGCCGTGAGTTCACCACGGCGATCCACAACATCCAGCCCGCCGTTGACCAACCACGGGAGAATCGCAGGCAATGAGGCGTGAAAAGGGCCTACGGTTCAGACAATTCTCAGCCGCCTGGCGTGCCCTGAGGTCGACTACGTCGTCCTGGCGAGCCAGTAGGGGCCCCTTGGCCGTCTGTCGGGTGTGGAGAGGTGCTGTGACGTGCCCGTATGCCCGATGGGCCGACCCCCGGTCCCTCGTCTCGTCACTGACGGACCCGCTCCTGCTCATCCGTCCCCCGTGACCGTTCTTTTGGGGGGTTCCCGGCGGTCTTCGGCTTTCCGGGACGTGCCGGTCGGTCAAGGGTGGCCGAAGGCCATCGCGAAGCGACGCGACGACGAAGGAGGAGCGCCCTTGAGGGACCGGTACGGCACGGAGAGACGATGAGACCGGCGGGAAACCACCAAACCAACCCTGATCCGGACCAAGGACATCCCGCCCACCCCCCGACCCCACCAACAGGACAACCCCGCCCCACCAAAGCCCCCCCACCCCCGACCCCGCCCCCCTACAGCCAGTCCTCCAACCGCCCTATGCGGTAGCCCTGTTCCTGGATGCTGCGGAGCATGCGCGTCGTCATCTGGGTTTCCGTCGCGCCCTTGAGTTCCGACGGGCCGCGGAAGTGGGCCAGGACTATGTCGCCCGGGTGGAGGGCGGAGCCCTCGGCGTACTGGAAGTTGTTGATCTGCATCGACGCGCGCCACAGGACGACCGAGGAAATACCGCACTCGGCAGCGGCCCTGAGGGTGTCGTCGTTGTAGTTGCCGAACGGCGGGCGGAACAGCGGCGGGCGTTGGCCGAAGCGCTGCTGCAGGCGGTCCTGCTGGCCGCATATCTCCTTCTTCTGCGCCGCGTAGGGCAGGGTCCGGAGGTTCGGGTGCGTCAGGGTGTGGTTGTTCACCGTGCTGCCGGAGCCGTTGTCGCGGAGCTTCTCGAAGTGTCCGTAGTCCGCGGAGGCCACGTTGTCGGTGAGGAACATGCTGATCGGCAGCTTGAGTTCGGCTGCCATCTTCAGGAATTCGGGGTCCTTCTCCGCGCCGTCGTCGAAGGTCAGGAACACGACCTTGTCCTGCGGCGCGACGGGTATTCGGTCCACGACCGCCGCCTTGCCCGGGGCGGCCTTCGGGAGTTGGGGCTTGCGGTCCGGCTTAGGGGCGTACTGGACGGGGGCGGTCAGCCCCCACTTGCGGTACGCCTCGTCCGGGGAACGCGTGGCCGAGGAGGGGGAGGCGGAGGCCCCGACGGACGGGGAGGCCGTGGGGGTCGCCCCGTCCTGCGTGGCCTTGCGGCCGAGCCGTTCGATGGGATCCACGCTGTTCCCGCAGCCCGACAGGGAAAGCGCGAGCGCGCCGGCCGTCAGCGTCCCGGCCAGCAGCCGGCGCGCGTACATCACAGGTAGTCCTCCAGGCGGGCCACGGCGTACCCCTTGTCCGTGATGGTCTTCATGGCATGACGGATCATGTCAGGCATCGTGCCCTTCCAGTCCTCCCGTCCCCGGAAGTGGGTCAGGATGATGTCGCCGGGGTGCAGGTCACGGTCCCACTCCCGGTAGTCCATCCGGTTCGGGAAGGCCTCGGCGTTCCACAGCGGAACGGCCTTGATGCCGCAGGACTTCGCCGCCATGAGCGTGTCCTGGTTGTAGTTGCCGTACGGCGGGCGGAAGAGCGTGGGCCGCTTGCCGAACTGCTTCTGGATCGTGTCCTGCTGGCCGCAGATCTCCTGGCGCTGCTTCTCGTACGACAGCGCGGGCATGTAGCGGTGGTTGAGGGTGTGGTTGTTCAAGGTGACGCCGGCGGCCTGCATCTCCTTGAAGTAGGGGTAGTCGTCGCGGACGATGTAGTCGCTGAGGAACGCCGTGTACGGGATCTTCAGCTCCTTCATCATCTTGATGAACTCGGGGTCCTTCTCCGCGCCGTCGTCGACCGTCAGGAAGACGACCTTGTCCTCCGTCGGGATCGTCGTGAAGACGGGCGGGAGTTCCTCCTGGTCCTCGACCTCGAAGCCGTCGCGGGTGGTGATCTCCGGCTTCTCCTTGGGCCCCGGCGGGGCGACGAGGGGCGGCTTGGCCAGGCCCCACCGCTTCGCGGCGGCGACCCGGGCCTGTTGGGCGGCCTTGAGCCGGTCGGCGACGTTGCCGGCGGCGCCCGCCGCTCCGGGCCCCGCCTCGGCACCCTTGGCGGGCTTGGTCTTGGCCGGCGTCTCCTGCTCCCCGGCGCCGCATCCCGTTCCGAGGGCGGCCACCAGCAGCGCGGCCACGGCCACCCCGTACCGGCCGCGCGGACGTGCCGCGGACCGGTGACCCATGTGCGCGGTCTTTCCCTTTTGTCGTACTAGCTGCATAGCTGCGGATCTTTACATCGCACAACCGCCCGCCCCGGCCGACACCACGGCCGGACTCCGCCCTTCCACCGACTGGCCCACAATGGAGCGGTGACCCCCGAAGACTTCGCCGCGCTCCTCACCTCCGAGGGCCACGCGCTCCTCGACTCGCTCCGCGACCACGACCCCGCCCAGGAGCTGGCCCTCGCCACGCGGCTGCGCCGCGAGCACCCCGCGCCCCTGGTGTCGGCGGCGCTGGGGCAGGCCAGGTTGCGGCAACGGGCGGTGGCGAAGTTCGGGGCCGAGGACGCGTTCCGGATGTACTTCACGCCCGGCGGCGGCGAGATGGCCACCCGCGCACCGGTGGCCTCGTACCGCGCGGGCCGGCTCGCGGAGCTCGGCGTACGGAGCGTCGCGGACCTCTGCTGCGGCATCGGCGGGGACGCCCTCGCCCTGGCCCGGCTCGGGATCCGGGTGCTGGCGGTGGACGTCGACCCGCTGACGGTGGCCGTCGCCCGGGCCAACGCCGAGGCGCTGGGCCTGGCGGACCTGATCGAGGTCCGGGAGGCGGACGTGACGGACGTGGACGTGTCCGGGTACGACGCCGTCTTCATCGACCCGGCGCGCCGCGGTGGCCGCGGCCGCGTCTTCGACCCGGAGTCGTACTCGCCGCCGCTGTCGTGGGCCGTGGCGACGGCCCGTGCGGCGAAGTACGCGGCCCTCAAGGTCGCCCCCGGCATCCCGCACGAGGCGGTGCCGGAGGAGGCCGAGGCGGAGTGGATCTCCGACCACGGGGACGTCAAGGAGGCCGTGCTGTGGTTCGGGACCGCTCCCGGCACCGTCCGCGCCACCCTGCTGCCCGGCCCGCGGCTGCTGCGCACCACCGACCCGCTGCCCGACCCGGAGGCCGGTCCGGTCGGCCGCTGGCTCTACGAGCCGGACGGGGCCGTGATCCGCGCCCACCTGGTCGCCGAGGTGGCCGAGGAGCTCGACGGCCGGCTCATCGACCCGACCATCGCCTACGTCACCGCCGACGAGCTGCGCCCGACGCCGTACGCGACCGCGTACGAGATCACCGACGTCCTGCCGTTCGGCCTGAAGAAGCTGAAGGCCCTGCTGCGCGAGCGCGAGGTCGGCATCCTGACCGTGAAGAAGCGCGGGTCGGCCATCGAGCCGGAGGAGCTCCGCAGGAAGGTGAAGCCGCAGGGGCCGAACTCCGCGACGGTGTTCCTGACGCGGGTCGCGGGAGCGCCCTCCATGCTGATCGGCTCCCCCGCCCAGGCGTCGGGGGCCTGACGCGGAGCCCCGGCCCCGCCGGGTTCCGTCAGTACGCCGTGTCCCGGAGCACCGGCACGGGCGGTCGGGCGGCCCGTACGGGGCGGCCGGAGCAAGCCAACCGGCGGTGGTGCACGCCCGCCCTGGCCAGCCCCAGCAGGCCGGTGATCCACAGGATCATGCCGAGCCCCATGAAGTAGGCGACCTCGCCGTACGCGTGCTCCCCCGGCCGCACCTCGGACGCGGCCGCGAAGGCCACCCGGAGCCCGGTGGCGCCCAGGGCGAGCGAGCCGGTCAGCCACACCAGGCTCCGCCCGGGCGCGCGCAGCCCGCTCCCGGTGGCGGCGGGGTCCCGCCCGGCTTCGAGCCAGGCGCACAGCAGTCGGCTGAGCTGCCGTTCCTGCCGGACGCCGCGGACGAACCAGGAAGCGGCCGGTACCAGCACGCCCAACCCGATCAGGCCGAAGACGAACCCGAAGAAGCACGAGAGCGGGTCGCCGGATTCGAAGGCGGTGACGGCCATGCCGACGAAGGTCCAGCCGATCACGAACAGCGCGGCGACGGCCCAGAGCAGCAGCAGCCGCCCCAGGCCCAGGTTGCGCCGGCCCAGGTCCGCCAGGAACCGCGCCCGGTCGGCCCGTACGGCGCCCTCGTCCAGCCACTCGCGCAGGTGCGCGGGCGGCGGCGGGGGCGGGAGGTCACGACGAGGCATGGACATGACCATAGCGGCAGCCGGTACAGCCCCACCGGAGCCCTCTTCGACCCCCGATCCAGCCACCGCCACCCGGCCCGACCCACGATCCGACCACCGAATGCCGGGCGCGGCCCGACCCGGCCCGGCCCCCGGCATCAGCCGCCCGTGACCTCCACCGACTCGAACCGCCACCTGTGCACGGCCCGTGTGATCAGGTCGGCGGCCGGTTCCGGCAGCTCGGGCAGCTCCGTCGCCGTGCCCTCGGCGGCCTCCCACCAGGTGACCACCAGCACCCGGTCCTGGCCGGCCCGCAGCACCTCGCGGCGCACCGGCTCGCGGGCCAGGACCTGGGCCCGGGCCCACTCCAGGAGCTCGTTGCCCCGGCCCTCGACGGCCCGGGCCTCCCACATCAGCGCGACGGTGCTCACGAGTAGAGGTTGTCCTTGCTGAGCTCGTGCACGTGGTCGTGATCATGCCCGTGACCGTGACCGTGCGAGTGCCCGTGCCCGTCGCCGTCCCCGTGCGACGCCCCCGGGACGTGCGGTTCGGTCACCGGCAGCGAGGAATCGGCGGACAGGTCCCAATCGGATGCGGGCCGGTTCCGCTTGACCATCTCGGCGCCCAGCGCCGCGACCATCGCGCCGTTGTCCGTGCACAGCTTGGGCCGCGGCACGCGCAGGATGATCCCCGCGTCGTCGCAGCGCTCCTGCGCGAGCGAGCGGAGCCGGGAGTTGGCGGCGACACCGCCGCCGATCATCAGGTGGTCGACGCCCTCGTCCTTGCAGGCGCGGATCGCCTTGCGGGTCAGCACGTCCACCACCGCTTCCTGGAAGGAGGCGGCCACGTCGCGCACCGGGACCTCCTCGCCCGCCTTCCGCTTCGCCTCGATCCAGCGGGCGACGGCCGTCTTGAGGCCGGAGAAGGAGAAGTCGTACGCCGCGTCGCGCGGACCCGTCAGGCCGCGCGGGAAGTTGATCGCCCGGGGGTCGCCCTCACGGGCGAGCCGGTCGATGACCGGGCCGCCGGGGAAGCCGAGCTGGAGCACCCGGGCGATCTTGTCGAAGGCCTCGCCGGCGGCGTCGTCGATGGTGGCGCCGAGCGGACGGACGTCCGAGGTGATGTCCGGGGCCAGCAGCAGCGAGGAGTGGCCGCCGGACACCAGCAGCGCCATGGTCGGCTCGGGCAGCGGCCCGTGTTCCAGCTGGTCGACGCAGATGTGCGAGGCGAGGTGGTTGACCCCGTAGAGCGGCTTGCCCAGGGCGTACGCGTACGCCTTCGCCGCCGAGACGCCCACCAGGAGCGCCCCCGCGAGGCCCGGCCCGGCGGTGACCGCGATGCCGTCGAGGTCGCGGGCGCTGACGCCGGCTTCCTTCAGGGCGCGCTCGATGGTGGGGACCATGGCCTCCAGGTGGGCCCTGGAGGCGACCTCGGGCACGACGCCGCCGAAGCGGGCGTGCTCGTCGACGCTCGACGCGATGGCGTCCGCGAGCAGGGTCGTGCCGCGGACGACGCCGACGCCGGTCTCGTCGCAGGAGGTCTCGATGCCGAGGACGAGAGGTTCGTCAGCCATTGCTCTCACTGCTCTCAGTTCGTGCTTGTGCGGGGTCGGTCAGTCGCATCACGAGCGCGTCGACGTTCCCGGGCTGGTAGTAGCCGCGGCGGAAGCCGATCGGTTCGAAGCCGAAGCGCTCGTAGAGCCGCTGGGCACGGGTGTTGTCGACCCGGACCTCCAGCAGCACCTCGGCGCATTCGAAGGCGGTCGCGGCGCGCAGCAGTTCGGACAGCAGCCGGGCCCCGAGGCCGGTGCCCCACTGCTCGCGGGCGACCGCGATGGTCTGTACGTCGGCCAGGTCACCGGCGGAGGCCAGCCCGGCGTAGCCGGCCAGGCGGCCGGTCGCCGGGTCCTCGGCGACGACGTAGCGGCGGGTGGCGTGCGGGCCGCGCGCGTGGGCGAGTTCGGACCAGAACATGCCGGCGGACCAGGCGTCGTCGGGGAAGAGCTCGTGTTCGAGCTCCAGCACCGGGTCGATGTCCCACCAGCGCATCTCGCGCAGCGCGGGGGTCTCGGGGGTCACTTCGGGGTGACCACCTTGTAGTTCTTGGGCACCTGGGCGTCGGGCCGGCGCAGGTAGAGCGGGGTGGGCGGGAGGAACTCGACGCCCGCCGCGAGCCGCTCGGCGGCCAGGGCGGCGAGGGAGGCCGCCGACTGGTGCTCGGGGGCGCGCGCGTCCGCGAACACCTCGGGGTAGAGGTGGGCGCCCTGGCCCACGGCGGGCAGTCCGGCGACGTGCTCGGCGATGTCGGCCGGGCGGTCCACGGCGGGCTCGCCGGTCCGGGTGCGGGGGTCCTCGTACCGGGCCCAGTAGACCTCCTTGCGCCGCGCGTCGGTGGCGACGACGAAGGGGCCCTCGATGCCGGCGGCGCCCGCGGCGTACGCGAGGCCGTCGAGGGTGCACAGGCCGTGGACCGGGACGCCGAGGACGGAGGCGAAGGTGGAGGCGGTGACGAGGCCGACGCGGAGCCCGGTGTAGGGGCCGGGGCCGACGCCCACGACGATGCCGGTGACGGCTTCGAGCTTCACCCCGGCCTCGGCGAGGACCTTGTCGACGGAGGGCAGCAGGAGCTCCCCGTGACGGCGGGCGTCGACCTGGTTCGACTCGGCGAGGACGGACTCCCCGTCGTGCAGGGCGACGGTGACGGCGGGCGTGGCGGTATCTACAGCGAGCAAGAGCACGCGAACAGCCTACGACTCCCGGGCCCCCGGGCCTTGCGGCCGGGGCGGCGGGCGGTCCTGCTGCTACCTTTCGACCGGGGTTATCGCACCCAAGTCCGGACGCAGGTCCACACACAGGCGCGGAGAGGTGGAGCAAGGTGGCACGCAGCAGCTCGGGAATCGTGGCCGGGCTCACGGTCGCGGCAATCGCCGCCGTCGCGTTCCTCGGCTACCAGGCCTCGGCGACCGCGCCGGCGCTCCCCCCGAAGGCGGCTCCGTCCGCTCCCGCCACGCCCGCCCCCGACCAGGCGCAGGCCCAGCAGCCGGCGAAGCCGGGGGCCCTGCCGGCCGATTCCGGGGCCGGGACGCGCGTCGTGTACTCGCTGGGTCAGAAGCGGGTGTGGCTGGTCACGGAGGGTGCTCCGGAGCCGCGGACCTTCACGGTGGTGCCGAGCACGGTGAACCCGGCGCCCGGCAGCTACGCGGTCACCTCGCGCTCGGGTTCGGTCACCGGCACGGACGGGGTGCCGATCGAGCACGTCGTGCGGTTCACCAGCACCGAGGGCATCGCGGTCGGCTTCAGTGCCCGTGTGGACGGTGCGACGCCCGCGCCGGACGTGGCGAAGAAGACCGGCGGCATCCGCATGGCGCGTGCGGACGGCGACGCGATGTGGGCGTTCGCCACCATCGGCGCGAAGATCATCGTCGTTCCCTGACCCGAAGCGCTCCGACCGGCGCGACGCCCTCCGGCGACGACGCGACGCCTCGACCGATGGTGCGACGTGCTCGCCCGATCACGCGGCGCCCTCCGCCCGATGACGCGACGTCGCCCGGCCGACCGGCGGTCTCCCGACCGCCCCGCCGCCTCCCGACGCGCTTTCACCCGTACGTGGTATCAGGCCGCTTCCGACTCCGGGGCGGCCTGTTCGCCGTGCGCGGGGGCCACGGCGACGGGGCGCGGTGCTTCCGGGGCCCGGCCGAGCCACGAGGGTGGGGTCGAGACCGCCGTGGCGGCCGCGCCCGCCGCGAGCAGGACCCGCATGGACACGACGGGCGCTCGCTCTGCTCCTGCTACCGACATGGCTGCCTCCTGAACCCCGGGCCACCGTACTTAGGTAAACCTAACCAGTGCTGAGTACCATGTGACCACGCAGCCCGCCGGAAGCGCAATGTTTTTCCCGACGACTTGTCGGTACCTTTTCGCGCGAGGAGCCCCGGCCGGACGCCCGGGACGCTCCCCGGCCGACCGATCCCGGGCGCCGACGCGGACCGGGCCCTACGCCAGCTCCGCCAACCCCGCTCCGACCCAGCGCGCCCCGACGCCGCGCACCGCGACCTCGCGCACGTCGTCCAGGACCTCCTCGTGCCCCACCGCACGGCCGATGACCACGTGCAGGCGGTCGTCGGAGAGCTCCTCCACCTTGCCGTCGCCCCATTCGACGACGACCACGGACTCGGGCAGCGAGACGTCGAGGTCCAGGTCCTCCATCTCGTCGAGCCCGCCGCCCAGCCGGTACGCGTCCACGTGCACCAGCGCCGGTCCGTCGGCCAGGGGCGGGTGCACCCGGGCGATCACGAAGGTCGGGGAGGTGACCGCCCCGCGGACGCCGAGCCCCTCACCGAGGCCCCGGGTCAGGGTGGTCTTGCCGGCGCCGAGCTCGCCGGTCAGCAGGACGAGGTCGCCGGGGCGCAGCAGGCCGGCGATCCTGCGGCCCAGGTCCTGCATGGAGGCGGGCGAGTCGACGGTGATCAGGGTTTCGGCGGCGGTTGCGGCGAGGACCTCAGCGGCCGGGCTGCGCGGCGCTTCCCGCGGTACTTCTTCCATCATGCGTCCCAACGTTAGCCGCTGCGGGGAGGGCTCCCGCGCGCGCCAGGAGGCCGGTCAGCAGCCCGGTCACGATGTCGGGGCGCTCCAGCATCATCAGGTGCCCGGTGCCTTCCAGCACCACCAGTTCGGCGGCCGGCAGCGTCTCCTTGATGGCGACGCTGTGTTCGGGCGGGGTGATCATGTCCCGGTCGGCGGCGATGACGGTGACCGGGATGTCCGCGAAGCGTTGGAGGGCGGCGGTCTTGTCGTGGATCTGGAACGCCGGGTAGAACGCGGCGACGACGTCGATCGGGGTCGCCTCGATCAGCCGCTCGGCGAAGCGGGCGACGCCGGGGTCCACGTCCCTCGAACCGAACGAGTACATCTTGATCATGCCCGCGAAGAGGTCGGCGGTGGCCCGCCGGCCCCGCTCGACGAGTTCGGTCTGGGAGCCGAGGGCCTTGAGCACGCCCGGGAGCATGCGGCGTACGGCGCCCAGGCCGTAGGCGGGCAGTCCGTACGTCACCTCGTCGAGGCGGCCGCTGGAGGTGCCGACGAGCGCCACGCCGACGACGCGGTCGCGCACCAGGTCGGGGAACTGCTCGGCGAGGGCCATGACGGTCATTCCGCCCATCGAATGGCCGACGAGGACGAGGGGGCCCTCGGGGGCGGCGGCGTCGATGACGGCCTTGAGGTCCCGGCCGAGTTGCTCGATGGTCACCGGCACGCCCTCGGCCTGGGCGACGCCCCGAGCGCTGCGGCCGTGGCTGCGCTGGTCCCAGTAGACGCTGCGGACCACGCCGCGCAGGGCGGCGCGCTGGAAGTGCCAGGAGTCCTGGCCGAGGCAGTAGCCGTGGCAGAAGACGACGGTGGCGCCGGCGGTGGCCGTGCGGCGCGGGCGCCGCTTCTTGCCGTCGTCGGGCAGTTCGTCGATCTCGTAGTGGAGTTCGGTGCCGTCCTCGGCCCGGCAGGTGCCCTCGGTGCCGCGCAGGGAGCCGTAGTCGCCGGCCGCGTCGAGCGCGAGGCGCGCCTTCATCCGGATGCCGCGTCCGACGGTGATCCGTTCGACGGCGACACCGGCCGCCGCGCCCGCCGCCAGCACGCCGATGGCCGCACCGGCCCAGCCGGCCTTGCGCCAGTTCTCGCTCATGCCGTCGCCGTCCTCACTCAGCCGCCCAGGTACACCCGGGGGACCCGGCCTCCGATACGGGTGACGATCTCATACCCGATCGTATGTGCCGCTTGAGCCCAGTCCTCGGCGGTGGGTTCGCCCCGTTCGGCGTCACCGAACAGGACGGCCTCGTCCCCGGCGCGGACCGTCGCGGCCCCCGGGTCGGATCCGAGGTCGACGACGAACTGGTCCATGGCGATCCGCCCGGCCGCGTGGTGGATCCGGCCGCCGACCAGGACGGGCCCGGCGTCGGAGGCGTTGCGCGGGAAGCCGTCGGCGTACCCGGCGGGGATCAGCGCGAGCGTCGTCCCGGACTTGGTGACGTGGTGGTGGCCGTAGCTCACGCCGTGCCCGGCGGGAACCGTCTTGACCAGGGCGACGGACGCCCTGACGGTCATGGCGGGGCGCAGGCCGAGCTGGGCGGGGGTGCCGAGTTCGGGCGCCGGCGAGACGCCGTAGACGGCGAGGCCGGGGCGGACGAGGTCGAAGTGGCTCTCGGGGAGGGTGAGCGTGGCCGGGGAGTTGGCGATGTGCCGCACCTCGGGGTCGACGCCCTCCTTCTCCGCGTACGCGAGCATGTCGCGGAAGGCGGTGAGCTGGAGCTGGATGGACGGGTGACCGGGCTCGTCGGCGCAGGCGAAGTGCGACCAGACGCCGGTGACGTGGACGGTGCCCTCGGCCTGGGCGGCGACGGCGGCGCCGACCAGTTCCGCCCAGTCGGCGGGCTGGCAGCCGTTGCGGCCGAGGCCGGTGTCGGCCTTGAGCTGGACGCGGGCGGGGCGGCCGGCGGCGCGGGCCGCGGCCCGGACCTCGTCCAGGGCCCACATCGCGCTGACGGACACGTCGATGTCGGCCTCGATGGCCTCCCGCCAGGGGCCGCCCGGGGTCCACAGCCAGCACAGCACCGGTCCTTCGATGCCGGCGGCGCGCAGTTCGAGCGCTTCCTCGGGGGTCGCGGTCCCGAGCCAGTCGGCGCCGGCCTCCCGGGCCGCCCGGGCGCAGGGGACGGCCCCGTGCCCGTAGGCGTTCGCCTTGACGACGGCCATCAGCCGGGAACGGGGCGCCCGCGCGCGCAGCGCGCGCACGTTCTCCCGTACTGCGTCAAGGTCGATCTCGGCGTACACGCGCGTCGGAGTCTCGTTCATCGGGGTCAGTCTCTCAGAACCGCCCCGTACCGCCCGCCCCGCACCGGTCGCGGTACGGGGCCAATCCGGCCCTCCGGGACAAACTTCCCGCTCGGGCGGCGCGTCAGCGCAGGACGTCGCGCCACGCGTCGGGCAGGGCCCGCGCCACCTCGTGGGCCGTCACCGGGGCTCCGGCCGAGGCGCGGCGGGCGGCGAGGCCGTGCAGGTACGCCGCCACCGATCCGGCGTCGGCCCCGCCGAGCCCGGCCGCGAGCAGCGATCCGGCCAGCCCTGACAGCACGTCACCGCTGCCGGCGGTCGCCAGCCAGGGGGTTCCGGTCGGGTTGACCCGGACGGGGGCCGTGCCGGCGGCCACCAGCGTGGTCGATCCCTTCAGCAGGACCGTCGCCCCGTACCGCGCGGCCAGCGCCCGTACGGAGGCCAGCCGGCCCGCCTCGACCGCCGCCCGGTCCACTCCGAGCAGGGCCGCCGCCTCCCCCGCGTGCGGGGTCAGCAGGGTCGCCGCCCGGCGTGCGCGCACCACGGCCGGGTCCAGTCCGCGCAGCCCGTCGGCGTCGACGAGGACCGCCGCGTCCCGGTCGGCCAGCGCCTCGGCGACCTCGGCGCCGCGCCCGTCGCCGATGCCCGGCCCGACCACCCACGCCTGCACCCGGCCGCGTCCGATCAGGGTCTCCGGGTACCGCGCGAGGACGGCCTCCGCGACGGCCGGGGGGCCCACGTACCGGACGGCGCCGGCGCCGCCGCGCAGCGCTCCGGCGACGGCCAGGACCGCCGCGCCCGGGTAGCGGTCGGACCCGGCGACGACGCCGACGACGCCCCGCCGGTACTTGTCGCTCGACGCCGTCGGGGCCGGCAACAGCCGCGCCGTGTCGGCGTGTTGGAGGGCCTCCAGGTCGGGGGCGGGCAGCTCCAGCCCGATGTCCACGAGCCGGACGGCGCCGGCCAGCGACGCCCCCGGGTCGATGAGCAGTCCGGGCTTGTACGCCCCGAAGGTGACCGTCGCCCCGGCCGTGACGGCCGGGCCCGCCGTCTCCCCGGTGTCGGCGTCGACGCCGCTGGGCAGGTCCGCGGCGACGACGAGCGCGCCGTCGGGCACGCGTTCCGCGAGGGCCGCCGCCGCCGGGCGCAGCCCGCCGCGGCCGCCGATGCCGAGCAGCCCGTCCACGACGAGGTCCGCCCGCGCGGGGACGACCCGGGCGAGTCGCCCTCCGGCGGCCCGCAGGGCGGCGAGCCCGCCCGCGTGCACCCGTTCGGGGTCCAGCGGCACGGCCGTCACCCCGGCGCCGCGCCGGGCCAGGCGGGCGCCAGCGTACAGGGCGTCGCCGCCGTTGTCGCCGGGTCCGACGAGCAGCACGACCTTCGCGCCGTAGACCCGGCCACGGCGCCGCGTGAGCAGACCCGCGCAGACGACGGCCAGTCCGGCCGCCGCCCGGGCCATGAGGGTGCCTTCGGGCAACCGGGCCATCAGCTCGCGCTCGGCGGCCCGTACGGTCTCCACGCTGTAAGCAGTACGCATGCCCCCAGCGTGCCCGAAGGACGCCGCCCGGGGCCCGGAACAGGTCCTAGCCCTCGGCGATCACCACGGCCGACGCGACTCCGGCGTCGTGGCTCAGCGAGATGTGCCAGGACTTCACCCCGAGGGCCGCGGCCCGCGCGGCGACCGTCCCGGAGACGCGCAGCCGGGGTCGGCCGCTGTCCTCGACGTACACCTCGGCATCGGTCCACAGCAGTCCGGCGGGCGCTCCGAGTGCCTTGGCGAGGGCTTCCTTGGCGGCGAAGCGGGCGGCGAGCGAGGCGGTTCCGCGTCGCTCGCCGCTCGGCAGTGTCAGCTCGGATTCGAGGAAGAGGCGGTGCGCCATGTTCGGCGTGCGCTCCAGCGCGGCGCCGAACCGCTCGATCTCGGCAACGTCAATCCCCACACCGACAATCACAGCAACGAACCAGCCCTACTGATCGCTCACTCCACGGTCACCGACTTGGCGAGGTTACGCGGCTGGTCGACCTCGTTGCCGCGCGCGGTCGCCAGTTCGCAGGCGAAGACCTGGAGCGGCACGGTCGCCACCAGCGGTTGGAGCAGGGTGGGCGTCGCGGGGATCCGGATCAGGTGGTCGGCGTACGGGACGACGGCCTCGTCGCCCTCCTCCGCGATCACGATGGTCCGCGCCCCGCGGGCCCGGATCTCCTGGATGTTCGACACGATCTTGTCGTGGAGCACGGACCGGCCGCGCGGCGACGGTACGACGACCACCACCGGCAGGTCCTGCTCGATCAGCGCGATCGGCCCGTGCTTGAGCTCGCCCGCCGCGAAGCCCTCGGCGTGCATGTACGCGAGTTCCTTGAGCTTGAGCGCGCCCTCCAGCGCGACCGGGTAGCCGACGTGCCGGCCGAGGAACAGCACGGTGTCCTTGTCGGCGAGGGAGCGCGCGAGGGCCCGTACGGGCTCCATCGTCTCCAGCACGGTGTCCACGGCGGCGGCGATGTCCGAGAGCTCCCGGATCACGGCCTGGATCTCGTCGCCCCACTTGGTGCCGCGGACCTGCCCGAGGTAGAGGGCGACGAGGTAGCAGGCCACCAGCTGCGTCAGGAACGCCTTCGTGGAGGCGACGGCGACCTCGGGGCCGGCGTGCGTGTAGAGCACGGCGTCCGATTCGCGCGGGATGGTGGAGCCGTTCGTGTTGCAGACGGCCAGCACCTTGGCGCCCTGCTCGCGGGCGTGCCGCAGCGCCATCAGGGTGTCCATGGTCTCGCCGGACTGCGAGATCGCGATGACGAGCGTCCGCTGGTCGAGGATCGGGTCGCGGTAGCGGAACTCGCTGGCCAGTTCGGTCTCGCAGGGGATGCGGGTCCAGTGCTCGATGGCCAGCTTCGCGATCATGCCCGCGTGGTAGGCCGTGCCGCAGGCCACGATGACGACCTTGTCGACCTCGCGGAGCACCGAGGTGGGGATGCGGACCTCGTCGAGGGTCAGCAGGCCGCTGCCGTCGATCCGGCCGAGGAGGGTGTCGGCGACGGCCTTCGGCTGCTCGGCGATCTCCTTGAGCATGAAGTAGTCGTAGCCGCCCTTCTCGGCGGCGGAGGCGTCCCAGTCGACGTGGTACGCCCGCACCTCGGCGGGCGCCCCGTCGAAGTCGGTGACCACGACCCCGTCGCGGCGCAGTTCGACGACCTGGTCCTGGCCGAGTTCGATCGCGGAGCGGGTGTGCGCGATGAAGGCGGCGACGTCCGAGGCGAGGAAGTTCTCGCCCTCGCCCACGCCCACCACCAGCGGGGAGTTGCGGCGTGCGCCGACGACGACGTCCGGCTGGTCGGCGTGCACCGCGACCAGGGTGAAGGCGCCCTGGAGCCGCCGGCAGACCCGGCGCATGGATTCGGCGAGGTCCCCCCACACCGCGAACTGCTCGGCGAGCAGGTGCGCGACGACCTCGGTGTCGGTCTCGGACTCCAGCCGGTGCCCGCGTTCGGCCAGTTCGCCGCGCAGTTCCGCGAAGTTCTCGATGATTCCGTTGTGGACGACGGCCACCCGGCCGGAGTTGTCCAGATGGGGATGGGCGTTGACGTCGGTGGGCCCTCCGTGGGTGGCCCACCGGGTGTGCCCGAGGCCGGTGGAGCCGGCCGGCAGGGGCTGCCCGACGAGTTCCTTCTCCAGGTTGACCAGCTTGCCGGCCTTCTTGACGTTGGCGAGTTCCCCGTCGGCGAGCACGGCGATGCCCGCCGAGTCGTAGCCGCGGTACTCCAGCCGCTTCAGTCCGGCGATGACCACATCGAGCGCCGATTGCGCTCCTACGTAACCCACAATTCCGCACATAGGCGGCAGCGTACGCCGATGTGCGCCCCGTGCCCCGTACCCGAACAGGACGAAAACCCCGCTCCGGGGAATCCACCGGAACGGGGTCGACGACCTGTTCGAACACGCGCGCCCGGTCGGGCGCGCACGGCTCAGCCCAGCTTCTTGACCTGTGCGTCGACGACGGTCTTCGGCTGCTCGGCCTTCAGGCCCCAGGTGTAGAAGGTGGCCAGCGTGTTGCCCTTGCGCACGGCCACGAAGTGGGTGGCGGACTTGTCGCCGTCCTCCAGGTCCATGGGCGCGGCGTAGGACACGGCCTCGTCGCCACCGGTGACGGCGGCCCCCGGGGCGACGGCGCCGAACTTCACCTTGTCGCCGTCCGAGGTGATGGTGAAGCCGGCGGCGCAGGCGGTGGCCGCGGTCTTCACGGCGGCGAGGGCCTCCTCGGCGCCCTTGCTGTCGTAGGAGGTGACGGTGACCAGGGTCTGGGAGCCGCCGATCGCCTTCAGCGTGGCCTCGACCCTCTGCTCGGCGGTGGCGTTCGCCGGCAGTTCCTTGGGCTTGTCCTTGGAGCCGGTGCGGCCGAGGCCGGTGGCCGCGCCGGGCTTCTGCGACGCCATGATCTGGACCAGCGGCTTGCAGGCGGCGTTCTCGGCCTCGGCCGGCATGGCGACGACCTTGGCGGCGCTCTCGGCCGAGACGACCTGGTCCGCGAGGTCGGCCTGGGTGACGACCAGCGCCGCGACCTCCGCGTCCGACTTGCCCTTCGCGCCCGGCGCCGCCGAGGACGCCGCGCCACTGGCGGCGGCCGACGGCTTGGCGTCCTTCTTGGCGTCGGAGTCGCCGGAACCGCAGGCGGTGACCAGCAGGCCCAGGGACAGCGCGGAAGCGGTCAGGACGGTACGACGGACGAGTGCGGTACGCACGATGGATCTCCCCCATGAGTCACGACGAGCAGCAGGGCAGCCCGAGCGGCGCCCCGCCGGACGGGGCGCGCATCGAAGGCCGCGATGACGATCAATGTACGGGCGCCGATCGATCGCACGATCGGGATCACGGGCCGCTCCGGCAATCGTGATGCTGACGAGACTTCCCGGGATTCCGATCGATACCTGCTCGCGCACAACCCTGCACACTTGCGCCGAAACCATGTCTGACCTGCCCCGATCCGTCCCGGACCGGCCGACGTGACCGACCCCACCACCCACGGACGCCCCCGAGCCCCGACAATGGCCCTGTGATCACATCGCCGACGCGTGGCACGCCGGAGCGCGGGGCGGAGCGCACCGGCCCCCGCCGGGCCCCCGACGCCTCCCCGTACGTCGACCTCACCCGGGCGGAGTGGAGCGCGCTGCGCGAGCGCACGCCACTTCCCCTCACCGCGGACGAGGTGGAGCAGCTGCGCGGTCTGGGGGACGTCATCGACCTCGATGAGGTCCGGGACGTCTACCTGCCGCTGTCCCGGCTCCTGAACCTGTACGTCGGGGCGACCAGCAACCTGCGCGGCACCCTGAACACCTTCCTCGGTGACGCGGGCAACGGACACGGCGCCCAGCAGGGCACCCCGTTCGTCATAGGCGTCGCCGGTTCGGTCGCCGTCGGCAAGTCCACCGTGGCCCGTCTGCTCCAGGCGCTGCTGGCCCGCTGGCCGGAGCACCCCCGGGTGGAGCTGGTCACCACGGACGGCTTCCTGTACCCGATGAAGGAGCTCCAGCGCCGCGGGCTGACCTCCCGCAAGGGCTTCCCCGAGTCCTACGACCGGCGCGCGCTGACCCGGTTCGTCGCCGACATCAAGGCCGGCAAGGACGAGGTGACGGCCCCCGTCTACTCCCACCTGATCTACGACATCGTCCCGGACGAGCGGCTCGTGGTGCGGCGCCCGGACATCCTCATCGTCGAGGGCCTCAACGTCCTCCAGCCGGCGCTGCCGGGCAAGGACGGCCGGACCCGCGTCGGGCTCGCCGACTACTTCGACTTCAGCGTGTACGTCGACGCCCGCCCGGAGGACATCGAGCGCTGGTACCTGGGCCGGTTCCGCAAGCTGCGCGCGACCGCGTTCCAGAACCCGTTCTCGTACTTCCGCAAGTACACGCAGGTCTCCGAGGAGGAGGCGCTGGAGTACGCGCAGACGATGTGGCGGACCGTCAACAAGCCGAACCTGATGGAGAACGTGGCTCCCACCCGCGGCCGCGCCACCCTCGTGGTGCGCAAGGGTCCGGACCACAAGGTGCAGAAGCTGAGCCTGCGCAAGTTGTAGCGGCGCGGGCCGGCGCGGCGGGTCCGCTTCGCTAGGGTGCGGGGCATGCTGCACCTGCGGATGATCACCCCGCCGGACCGGACGGACGCGGTGGTGGCGATCGTCGAGAAGACGGTCGGAACCACCCATCTGGTCGTGCTGAAGGGCGCGGCCCGGATTCCGCCCGGCGACCTCGTGCTGTGCGACGTCGCCCGCGAGGCCGGGGACGAGCTGCTCCAGGAGCTCCAGGAGCTGGGGGTCGACGCGGACGGGTCGATCGCCGTGGAGAACATCGACCTGTCGCTGTCGCGGCGGGCCGACGCCGCCGAGGAGGAGGCTCCGGGCGAGGCCGCCGACGCCGTGCTGTGGAAGCAGTTGACGGAGGCCACCCACGAGGAGTCGACGCTCACCATCACCTACTGCGCGTTCATGATCCTCGCGACCATGATCGCGGCCTGTGGCGTGCTGCTCGACAACGCGATCCTGATCGTGGGCGCGATGGCGGTCGGCCCGGAGTTCGGGCCGCTCGCCGGGGTGTGCGTCGGCGTCGTGCAGCGGGAGCGGCGGCTCGCGCTGCGGTCCCTGTCCGCGCTGCTGATCGGCTTCGCGGCGGCGATGGCCGCCACCACCCTCTTCACCCTGGGCATGGACGCGATCGGCCAGTTCGAGCCGGGCATGTTGGACCGGCCCCGCCCGAACACCGGGTTCATCTGGCAGCCGGACCCGTTCTCCTTCGTGGTCTCGCTGCTGGCGGGCATCGCCGGGGTGCTGTCCCTGACCTCCGCGAAGTCGGGGGCGCTGGTCGGCGTCGCCATCTCGGTGACGACCGTCCCGGCCGCCGCGAACGCGGCCGTGGCCCTCGGCTACGCGGAGTTCGCCCAGATGTGGGGCTCCGTGGAGCAGTTGCTGCTCAACCTGGGCGGAATCATGCTGGCCGGCGTCCTGACCCTGTACGGGCAGAAAGCACTGTGGCGGACCCAGCAGGGACGCTGGATCCGCCGGGCCAAGGGCGGTGCCCCGGGCCGTTGAGGCGTGCGGGCCGTCAGCCGAGCGCCGACTTCACCACGTCCGCGAGCCGCCCGGCGACCGCGCGGGCCTGCTCGATGTCGGCGGCCTCCACCATCACCCGTACGAGCGGCTCCGTGCCGGACGGACGGAGCAGCACCCGGCCGGTCGTACCGAGCTCGCGCTCGGCCTCGGTGACCGCCGCGGCCAGCTCGCCCGAGGTCGTCACCCGGGACTTGTCCACGTCGGGCACGTTGATCAGGATCTGCGGCAGCCGCGTCATCACACCGGCCAGCTCGGCCAGGGACCGGCCGGTGGCCGCGATCCGCGCCGCCAGCAGCAGGCCCGTCAGGGTGCCGTCGCCCGTCGTCGCGTGGTCGAGGATGATCACGTGGCCGGACTGCTCGCCGCCCAGCGCGTAGCCGTGCTCCTTCATCGACTCCAGCACGTAGCGGTCGCCGACCCCGGTCTGCACGACCTGGATGCCCTCGGCCTCCATCGCCAGCTTGAAGCCCAGGTTCGACATGACGGTGCCGACCACGGTGTTCTCGCGCAGCTGGCCCGCCTCGCGCATGGCCAGGGCGAGCACCGCGAGGATCTGGTCGCCGTCGACCTCCGCGCCCGTGTGGTCCACGGCCAGGCAGCGGTCGGCGTCACCGTCGTGGGCGACGCCGAAGTCGGCGCCGTGCTCCACGACGGCCTGCTTCAGCAGGTCGAGGTGGGTGGAGCCGCAGCCGTCGTTGATGTTCAGCCCGTCGGGCTCGGCGCCGATGGTGACGATCTCCGCGCCGGCGCGGGCGAAGGCCTCCGGGGACACGTACGCCGCCGCGCCGTGCGCCTCGTCGAGGACGACCTTGAGGCCTTCGAGACGGTTGGGCAGGACGCCGATCAGGTGGGCGACGTACTTGTCGAAGCCCTCGGTGTAGTCGGAGACCCGGCCGACGCCGGAGCCGGTGGGCCGGTCCCAGGGCGCGCCCGTGCGGTGCTCCTCGTAGACCGACTCGATCCGGTCCTCCAGGTCGTCGGCGAGCTTGTGCCCACCGCGCGCGAAGAACTTGATGCCGTTGTCGGGCATCGCGTTGTGGCTGGCGGAGAGCATCACGCCGAGGTCGGCGCCCAGCGCACCGGTGAGATACGCCACCGCCGGGGTGGGCAGCACACCGACGCGCAGGACGTCCACGCCGGCGCTCGCGAGGCCCGCGACGACCGCGGCCTCCAGGAACTCGCCCGACGCACGCGGATCGCGGCCGACGACCGCGGTGGCCCGGTGGCCCGCGAAGGTACCCGCCTCGGCCAGTACGTGTGCGGCCGCCACGGAGAGGCCGAGCGCGAGCTCGGCCGTCAGATCCGCGTTGGCAACGCCTCGTACACCGTCCGTCCCGAAGAGTCGTCCCACTGTTGTCCTCCCGAGTTCACGCTTCGCTTGTGACCGCTAGTGACAGGTATTTGCCGGCTATGGCGGTAAACGAACCGCCCCGGCAGCACAGAGAGTGCTGCCGGGGCGGTTTCGTTGCAGAACAGCAGGCGCAGATTAACGCTTGCTGTACTGCGGAGCCTTACGGGCCTTCTTGAGACCGGCCTTCTTGCGCTCGACCGCACGGTCGTCGCGGGAAAGGAAGCCGGCCTTCTTCAGCGCCGGGCGGTTGTTGTCCACGTCCGCCTCGTTCAGCGCACGGGCGACACCGAGGCGCAGGGCACCGGCCTGGCCGGAGACGCCGCCACCCGAGATGCGGGCGATGACGTCGTAACGGCCGTCGAGCTCCAGGAGCTTGAAGGGCTCGTTGACTTCCTGCTGGTGCACCTTGTTGGGGAAGTAGTCCTCAAGGGTGCGACCGTTGATCTTCCACTTGCCGGTGCCCGGAACGATCCGGACACGGGCGATGGCGTTCTTGCGACGGCCCAGGCCGGCGGCCGGCTGGGGGTCACCGAAGCGACCGGCAAGCGACTCGGAGGTGTAGTCGCCCTCGGCGACAACCTCGGACTCGGTGGTGTACTCCTCGACGCCCTCGAACTCTTCGACGGGGGTCTCGGCGGTGGTCTCGGCCACGATGCTCCTCAGAATTTTCTACGTCTTAGGGGGTGGCCGGAACTACTGCGCGACCTGGGTGATCTCGAACGGCACCGGCTGCTGGGCAGCGTGGGGGTGCTGGTCGCCCGAGTAGACCTTCAGCTTCGAGAGCATCTGCCGGCCCAGGGTGTTCTTGGGGAGCATGCCCTTGATGGCCTTCTCGACGGCCTTCTCCGGGTTGTTCGCCAGGAGGTCGTCGTAGCGCACCGAACGGAGACCGCCCGGGTAACCCGAGTGGCGGTACGCCATCTTCTGGGTCGCCTTGTTGCCGGACAGGTGAACCTTGTCGGCGTTGACGATGATGACGAAGTCGCCCATGTCCATGTGGGGGGCGTAGGTCGGCTTGTGCTTACCCCGCAGGAGGGCAGCGGCCTGGGTCGCCAGACGGCCGAGGACAACGTCCTGGGCGTCGATGACGAGCCACTGGCGCGAGATGTCGCCGGGCTTGGGGCTGAACGTACGCACGCGTATGCCTTCGCTTCTTCAGTGGTGGTATCCCAAGGGCGCAAGCCCCACGGGAAGGTCCTGACAGGGTCACCACGGACGATCACGACAGCCCTCGTTCGCATCGGGGACGCAACCCGTGCGCGAACTGCTGGTCATCGGTCCGGTGGACCGGCGCAAGGCCTTTCACGTGAGAATGAGAAAGCCAATACGCATAACAAACCAGCAGGATACCCAGCAGACCCGAGACGGGTCAAAACGCGGTCCGCGATGCCGATTCTGCTGGCGTCGCGGCGCACTCCGGTTCGGTCCTGGGTGGGGACCCCGCAGTTGTTACAGGGACCAGGGTAACCCGACCCGGACGCAGCGCACGACGCGCCAGCAGGAACGCGAGCCCGCACAGGGTCACCGCGTCCCGGAACGCCCGCCGCTTGCGCTCCACCTCGGAGGGCCACGGGATGCCGGCCGTCTGGGGCACCAGGGCCACCCAGAACCAAGGCGTACGGGGCATCGAGCCCTCCCGCACCCCCGACGCCAGCAGCAGCGGCAGCACCACCAGCAGGTAGTGGTCGAAGGACGGACGCGACACCAGGAATGCGGCGAGCATCACCATGCAGGCCGTCTCCACCAGCCGCATCTCCCCCGCGTCCGCGTCGGGCGCGCGCCACCGCGTCCACGCCGCCCACAGCCCGGCCGCGGCCCCCGCGAACGCCAGCAGCACCGCCACCGGGACCGGCACCCCCAGCCGCGGCAGCACCGCGATCGGCGAGGCGTCCCACGGCAGGGCGTAGGAGTCCTGCCCCTGGAAGAGGAAGGGCAGCGTCTTGGTGAAGAACAGCGTCGGACTCGGCATCATCAGCGCCCCGACCAGGGACATCCCCACCGGCACCAGGACCGCAACGGCCAGCCCCCGCCACTGCCGGGCCAGCAGGAAGAGCAGCCCGATCGGCACCAGCATGGGCTTGCAGGCGATGGCCAGCCCCACCACCAGCCCGGCCGCGCCCCACGAACGCCGGTGCGCCAGCAACAGCGCCACCGGCAGGGCCGCCGCCGAGATCGCCGTCCAGTTTCCGATCAGCACGAGGTTCGCGTACGGCTTGTGGGCCAGCGCCAACAGACCGAGGCCGCCCACCGCGAAGCGGGAGCACAGCGGCACCGAGAACAGCCTCAGCGCCGCCCACCACCCCACCCCGACCAGCCCCGAGATGCCCGCGGGCAGCAACCAGCGCAGCACCTCCGTCGGCAGCAGCGCCTCCGGCACCGCCATGATCACCGCACTCGGCAGGTAGAGGAAGCGTTTGTCCTCGTACGGGGAGATCCCCGCCATCAGGGCATCGGCGGCCTTGACGACGAAGGCGTTGTCCGACCCCCAGTTGGAGCGCAGGCTCGACGACACGGCGACCGTCAGGAGGACCACCAGGGAGGCGACCCGCAGGGACCGCGGAGCCGGCCTCAGCAGCCAGGAGGTCAGCCGGTCCCCCGAATCCGGGCGGTCCCACTTCACGAGCCAGGTGCTAGGCCGCAGCCCCACGACGCCTCCCCCTCGACCGGCGCGGAAGGTGGTCGCCCCTCAGCGCACGCGCTCAACCCGACGTTCGACCCGGACGGGACCCCGTCCGTCGAACGCGCGGCTTCCCCTCAGCGCTTGCGCTCAACCCGACGTTCGTCCCAGACGGGCTCCTGAGTCTCCCTCACAACACCGTCCGAACCGAAGACCAGGTAGCGGTCAAATGTGCGCGCGAACCACCGGTCGTGCGTGACGCACAACACAGTGCCGTCGTAGGACTCCAGGCCGTCCTGCAACGCCTCCGCCGACTCCAGGTCGAGGTTGTCCGTCGGCTCGTCCAGGAGCAGCGCCGTGGTTCCGGCCAGCTCCAGCAGCAGGATCTGGAAGCGCGCCTGCTGGCCGCCGGAGAGCTTCTCGAAGGGCTGGTCGCCCTGTCGCTCCAGCTCGTAGCGGCGCAGGGCGCCCATCGCCTGGCCGAGCGGCTTGGCCGCCTCCGTCCACAGGATGTCGACGAGCGTGCGCCCGAACAGCTCGGGGTGCGCGTGGGTCTGCGCGAAGTGGCCCGGCACCACGCGGGCACCCAGCTTCCAGTTACCGGTGTGCTTGACGTCCTCGCCCGCCATCAGGCGCAGGAAGTGCGACTTCCCGGAACCGTTCGAGCCGAGCACCGCGACCCGCTCCCCGTAGAAGACCTCCAGCGAGAAGGGCTTCATCAGCCCCGTGAGCTCCAGGTTCTCCACGGTCAGCGCGCGCACGCCGGTCCGGCCGCCCTTGAGGCGCATCCGGATGTCCTGCTCCCGCGGCGGCTCCGGCGGCGGACCGGCCTCCTCGAACTTCTGGAAGCGGGTCTGCATCGCCCGGTACCGCGAGGCCATGTCCGGGCTGCTCGCCGCCTGGTTGCGCAGCCGCAGCACCAGCGCCCTCAGCCGGGCGTGCTCCTCGTCCCAGCGCCGCTTGAGCTCCTCGAAGCGGGCGAAGCGCTCCTTGCGGGCGTCGTGGTACGTGCCGAAGCCGGCGCCGTGCACCCACACGTCGGAGCCGGTCGGGCTCGCCTCCAGGCTGATGATCTTCTCCGCGGCCTGCGTCAGCAGCTCCCGGTCGTGGGAGACGAAGAGCACGGTCTTGCGGGTGGCCCTGAGCTGCTCCTCCAGCCACCGCTTGCCCGGAACGTCCAGGTAGTTGTCCGGCTCGTCGAGCAGCAGGACCTCGTCGGGCCCGCGCAGCAGCGCCTCCAGGACGAGCCGCTTCTGCTCACCGCCCGACAGCGTGCGCACCTCGCGGTACTGGGCGCTGTCGTACGGGATGGCCAGCGCGGCCATGGTGCAGACGTCCCACAGGGTCTCCGCCTCGTAGCCCTGGACGTCGGCCCAGTCGCTGAGCGCCTGCGCGTAGGCCATCTGCGCGGCCTCGTCGTCGACGGTCAGGATCAGGTGCTCGGCCCGGTCGACGGCCTTGGCCGCCTCCCGGATCCGCGGCTGGGACACCGAGACCAGCAGGTCCCGTACGGTCGTCTCGTCCCGGACCGAGCCCACGAACTGCGACATCACGCCGAGTCCGCCGCTGATGGCGACGCCGCCGCCGTGCGGCTGGAGCTCGCCGGAGATCAGCTTGAGCAGGGTGGTCTTGCCGGCGCCGTTCGCCCCCACCAGGGCCACCACCGAGCCCTCCCCCACGCGGAAGGAGACGTCGGGGAGCAGGACCCGCCCGTCGGGAAGGTAGTACTCCAGGTGGTTGGCTTCGAGATGTCCCATGCCGGGCATTGTCCCGGTCCCCCCGCGATCCGCCCAAACGCATAAGCGGATCTCAGCAGCAACCAGCTCCTGGCAGGGTCCGCAGGTTGCGCGCCTCCTTGCTGCGGGCGGCCAGCAGCTCGTCGGCGGGGTAGCCGACCTCCTCCAGGGTGAGCCCGTGCGGCTTCACCACGTGGACCGAGGAGTCCCGTACGCCGGCGGCCAGCACCTCGCCGGGCCAGGTGACCGGCCGGTGTCCGTCGCCGACGTGCAGCAGGGCGCCGACCAGCGAGCGGACCATGTTGTGGCAGAAGGCGTCGGCGCGGACCGTCGCGGTGACGATGCCGTCGTCGGCCCGCTCCCAGCTGAGCTGCTGGAGCGTACGGATCGTCGTGGCGCCCTCGCGCTTCTTGCAGTACGCGGCGAAGTCGTGCTCGCCGAGGAGCGCGGCGGCGGCCTCGTTCATGGCGTCGACGTCCAGCGGCCACTGGTGCCACAGCACGTGGCCGCGGCGCAGCGGGTCCACGCCGGCCCGGTGGTCGCCGACCCGGTAGGCGTAGCGGCGCCAGATGGCCGAGAACCGGGCGTTGAAGCCCTCGGGGGCCTCGGCGGCCCGCCAGACCCGTACGTCCTGCGGGAGGCGCCCGGCGAGGCGGCGCAGGAGCTTGTCGTGGTGCTCGGCCCACACCTCCTCGGCCAGGTCGAACTGGGCGACCTGCCCGCGGGCGTGGACGCCGGCGTCGGTGCGCCCGGCGACGGTCAGCTCGACGGGGTCCGCGAGCCGCATCACGGTCCGCAGGGCGGACTCCAGCTCGCCCTGCACGGTCCGCAGCACGCGCTGCTTCGCCCAGCCGGAGAAGTCCTTGCCGTCGTACGACAGGTCCAGCCGCACCCGGACGTGCCCGGGCTCCACCTCGTCACTCACGTGACCGATCCTCTCAGGGTGTTCCAGGGCCGTGTTCCCGCGCCGCTCTCCCGGGCTGTGTTCCCGGGAGAACGCGGGAACGGGCCCGCCCCGGGAAGGGGGCGGGCCCGTTCAGAGCCGTTCGGCGTGATCCCGGAGGGGATCAGGCCTCCTTGGTCTCCTCGGCGGCGGGAGCCTCGGTGGCCTCCGCCTCCTTCACGGCGCGCTTGGTGGCGGCCTCGGCCTCACCAGTGGCCTGCTGGGCGACCGTCAGGGCCTCGACCAGCTCGATGACCGCCATCGGGGCGTTGTCGCCACGACGGTTGCCGATCTTGGTGATGCGCGTGTAACCACCGGGGCGGTTCTCGTAGCGCGGGGCGATCTCGGTGAACAGCGTGTGCACGATGCTCTTGTCCGTGATCGTCTGCAGCACCAGGCGACGGTTGTGGATGTCGCCCTTCTTGGCCTTGGTGACCAGACGCTCGGCGTAGGGACGCAGGCGACGGGCCTTGGCCTCGGTGGTGGTGATGCGGCCGTGCTCGAAGAGCGACTTCGCGAGGTTCGCGAGGAGGTGCTTCTCGTGCGCGGCGCTGCCGCCCAGACGGGCACCCTTTGCGGGACGCGGCATGGTGTTACTCCTTCATATCTGCACCGGCCGTGTCAGGTACCGGTGTCAGTTCCCCCGAGGCGGACGCCGCGGGAAAGTCCGTTCTGCGAGCCGAGGCTCAGTACTGCTCGGTCTCGACGAAACCGGCGTCCGCGTCGTCGTCGGCGCCGAAGGCGTCGGCGGCGGCGGTCGGGTCGAATCCGGGCGGGCTGTCCTTGAGGGCCAGGCCCATGCCGGCCAGCTTCGCCTTGACCTCGTCGATCGACTTCGCACCGAAGTTGCGGATGTCGAGCAGGTCGGCCTCGGAACGCGCCACGAGCTCACCCACGGAGTGGATGCCCTCGCGCTTGAGGCAGTTGTACGAGCGGACCGTGAGCTCCAGCTCCTCGATCGGCAGCGCCAGATCGGCGGCCAGGGCCGCGTCCGTCGGCGAGGGGCCCATGTCGATGCCCTCGGCGTCGATGTTGAGCTCGCGCGCCAGACCGAACAGCTCGACCAGGGTCTTACCGGCGGACGCCATGGCGTCGCGCGGGCGCATGGCCTGCTTGGTCTCGACGTCGACGATCAGCTTGTCGAAGTCGGTGCGCTGCTCGACTCGGGTCGCCTCGACCTTGTAGGTGACCTTGAGGACCGGGCTGTAGATGGAGTCGATCGGGATGCGACCGATCTCCTGGCCCAGCTGCTTGTTCTGGACGGCGGAGACGTAGCCGCGACCGCGCTCGACGGTCAGCTCCATCTCCAGCTTGCCCTTGCCGTTGAGCGTGGCGAGGACGAGGTCCGGGTTGTGCACCTCGACACCGGCCGGGGGCGCGATGTCGGCGGCGGTGACCAGGCCGGGACCCTGCTTGCGCAGGTACATCACGACCGGCTCGTCGTGCTCCGAGGAGACGACCAGCTGCTTGATGTTGAGGATGATGTCGGTGACGTCTTCCTTGACACCGGGCACGGTGGTGAACTCGTGCAGCACGCCGTCCACGCGGATGCTGGTGACGGCGGCACCCGGGATCGAGGAGAGCAGGGTGCGGCGCAGGGAGTTGCCGAGGGTGTAGCCGAAGCCCGGCTCCAGCGGCTCGATCACGAACCGCGAGCGGTACTCGTCGACGACCTCTTCGGTCAGCGAGGGACGCTGAGCGATAAGCATGTCTGTGTTCCTTCAGTCGTGGACGCCCACTATTTGACGCCCGACGGTGTGCAGCATGGCGCTGCGGACTACAAGGGTACGGGCGGTACGTCCCCCGCGAGGGGTTCGTACCGCCCGAACACTCAAAGACGCACAGGTGCGTCCGCTGCGTCAGACGCGGCGGCGCTTCGGCGGACGGCAGCCGTTGTGCGGGGTGGGGGTGACGTCCTGGATCGAGCCGACCTCGAGGCCGGTGGCCTGGAGGGAGCGGATCGCGGTCTCACGGCCGGAGCCGGGACCCTTGACGAAGACGTCGACCTTGCGCATGCCGTGCTCCTGCGCGCGGCGGGCGGCCGACTCGGCGGCCATCTGCGCGGCGAAGGGGGTGGACTTGCGCGAGCCCTTGAAGCCGACGTGGCCGGCGGAGGCCCAGGAGATCACGTTGCCCGAGGGGTCCGTGATCGAGACGATCGTGTTGTTGAACGTGCTCTTGATGTGGGCGTGCCCGTGAGCGACGTTCTTCTTTTCCTTGCGGCGCACCTTCTTGGCAGCGCCCTGACGACCCTTGGGGGGCATCTAAATCTCCTACGGGAGGTGGTCGGTCCTACAGCGCAAGACCGCTGAACAGGACTACTTCTTGCCCGGCTTCTTCTTACCGGCGATCGCGCGACGCGGACCCTTGCGGGTACGGGCGTTCGTGCTGGTGCGCTGACCGTGCACCGGGAGGCCACGACGGTGGCGAATACCCTGGTAGCACTGGATCTCGACCTTGCGGCGGATGTCGGCCTGGATCTCGCGGCGGAGGTCACCCTCGGTGCGGAGGTTGGCGTCCACGTACTCGCGGATCTTGACCAGGTCCTCTTCGGCCAGGTCACGAACGCGGGTGTTCGGGTTCACACCGGTGGCCGCAAGGATTTCCTTGGACCGGGTGCGACCGACACCGAAGACGTAGGTGAGTGCGATCTCCACGCGCTTTTCGCGCGGGATGTCAACACCGGAAACGCGTGCCATTCAATGGCTCCTGTGTGTTCGGGGGTCTTCAGCAGAATCGACCCCGACCGCCGACCACACCTGATGGGTGGTGGTACGTCCGGGTCCCCGGCCCCCGCCGGAGGTGCCGCCGGCTCCTGTCGGAGCTGGGCGGATTCTGCGTATGTACGTTTTCTTACGTCGCGCGAAGAACTGCGGAAGGCAGGTCGGTCGGCGTGCGTCAGCCCTGGCGCTGCTTGTGGCGCAGGTTGTCGCAGATGACCATGACCCGACCGTGACGGCGGATCACCTTGCACTTGTCGCAGATCTTCTTGACGCTCGGCTTGACCTTCATTGGGTGAGGTTCTCCGGGTCAGTGCCACCACCCGCGCCGGACGAGAATGCCCGGTCGGGAGTGAGGACAAGATCTACTTGTATCGGTAGACGATCCGGCCACGCGTCAGGTCGTACGGGGAGAGCTCCACGACGACCCGGTCATCAGGGAGGATGCGGATGTAGTGCATGCGCATCTTGCCGCTGATGTGCGCGAGGACCTTGTGACCGTTCTGGAGTTCCACCTTGAACATCGCGTTCGGGAGGGACTCGATCACGGTGCCCTCGATTTCGATGGCACCTTGCTTCTTGGCCACGCTTCGCCTTTCGAATCGGCTACCTTGATCGGCTTCGTGCGCCATGCAGGCATGGAAGTGCACGAGAGCCGACGAGTCAGTCTACGTCAGGGCACCCAGAAAGACGAATCCGGAAAGTTTGCCCCAGAGTCTAGATCATTAACCGAGGGGGTCCGGCGCCGTGGTGACGCCGTACTCCGCCAGCTTCGCCTTGCCGCAGTCCGGGCTGGTCAGGACGATCGGTCCGGCCTCGGTCAGCGCGATGGAGTGCTCCCAGTGCGAGGACCAGGTGCCGTCCGTCGTGATGACCGTCCAGTCGTCCGCCAGTACCTCCGTCTGGGCGGTGCCCAGCGAGACCATCGGCTCGATCGCCAGGCACAGGCCCGGGACGAGCTTGATGCCCTTGCCCCGCTTGCGCGAGACGTAGTTCAGCAGGTGCGGGTCCATGTGCATCTCGGAACCGATGCCGTGGCCGCCGTAGTCCTCGATGATCCCGAACTTGCCGAGGCTGTGCTCACCGGTCGTGGGACGCGGCTGGCGCTTGATGTACGTCTCGATCGCCTTCGAGATGTCCACCAGCCGGTTGCCGAGCCGCATCGCCGCGATGCCGGCCCACATCGACTCCTCGGTGACCCGGGAGAGCTCGATCAGCTCCGGGGCGTGACCGGTGCCGACGAAGGCCGTGTAGGCCGCGTCACCGTGCCAACCGTCGATGATGGCGCCCGCGTCGATGGAGATGATGTCCCCGTCCCTGAGGACCGTCTTGTCGTCCGGGATGCCGTGGACGACGACCTCGTTGACCGAGGTGCAGATCGTCGCGGGGAAGCCGCCGTAGCCGAGGAAGTTCGACTTGGCGCCGGCGTCCGCGATGACCTTGCGCGCCACCATGTCCAGATCCCTCGTCGTGGAGCCCGGCACCGCGGCCTCACGTGTCGCCGCGTGGATCGCGGCGACGACCAGCCCTGCCTCGCGCATCTTCGCGATCTGCTCGGGGGTCTTGATCTGAACCATGAACGGGCCTTCCACCTTCGAAACCGGGTCTTCTCAACAGTACGGCCGCGATGCCCGAAGGACACCGCGGCCGTACCCGCACACGAACAGCAGGACTACTTCTTCAGGGCTTCCATCGCACGCTTCGTGACGTCGGCGACCTCACCGAGGGCCGGGATCGTCACCAGCAGGCCCTGGGCCTTGTAGTAGTCGATGATCGGCTCGGTCTGCGTGTGGTAGACCTCCAGCCGGTTGCGGACCGTGGCCTCGGAGTCGTCCTCGCGCTGGTACAGCTCGCCACCGCAGGTGTCGCAGACACCCTCGGTCTTCGGCGCCGCGTACGTGACGTGGAAGACGTGCGCGGACTCCTTGCGGCAGATCCGCCGACCGGCGATCCGCTTCACGACCTCGTCCTCCTCGACCTCCAGGTCGAGGACGGCGTCCAGCTTCATACCCTCGGACTGCAACATGACGTCGAGCGCCTCGGCCTGCGAGACGTTGCGCGGGAATCCGTCGAGCAGGAAGCCGTTCACGGCGTCCGGCTGCTCCATGCGGTCCTTGGCCATACCGATGGTGATCTCGTCGGGGACGAGGTCACCGGCGTCCATGAACGCCTTCGCACGCCGGCCGAGCTCGGTGCCCTGGCTGATGTTGGCCCGGAACAGGTCGCCCGTGGAGATGTGCGGGATGGACAGGTTCTTGGCAAGGAACGCGGCCTGCGTACCCTTGCCCGCACCGGGCGGTCCGACGAGGACGATTCGCATCAGCGGAGGAACCCTTCGTAATTGCGCTGCTGGAGCTGGCTCTCGATCTGCTTCACGGTTTCCAGACCCACACCCACGATGATCAGGATGCTCGTCCCGCCGAACGGGAAGTTCTGGTTCGCCCCGAAGCCCGCCAACGCCATTGTCGGCACAAGAGCGATCAGACCCAGGTACAGCGAGCCGGGCCAGGTGATCCGGTTGAGTACGTAGCTCAGGTACTCGGCGGTCGGCCGGCCGGCGCGGATGCCCGGGATGAAGCCACCATACTTCTTCATGTTGTCGGCAACTTCCTCGGGGTTGAACGAGATCGCCACGTAGAAGAACGCGAAGAAGACGATCAGGAGGAAGTAGACGGCGATGTAGTACGGGTGGTCGCCCTTGACGAAGTGCTTCTGGATCCAGTTGGCCCAGCCCGCGGTCGAGCCGCTGAACTGCACCACCAGGGCCGGGATGTACAGCAGCGACGAGGCGAAGATGACGGGGATGATGCCCGCCTGGTTCACCTTGAGCGGGATGTAGGTCGAGGTACCGCCGTAGGCACGGCGGCCGATCATGCGCTTCGCGTACTGAACCGGAATGCGGCGCTGCGCCTGCTCGACGAAGACGACCAGGCCGACCATCGCGAGACCGACCAACATGACCACGCCGAACTCGACCCAGCCTCCAGCGATCTTGCCCTGGAGCTTGATCGTCCAGAGAGAACCGACGAAGCCGGCGGCGATCGAGATGAACATCAGGATCGACATTCCGTTGCCGATGCCGCGGTCGGTGATGAGCTCACCGAGCCACATGACGACACAGGTACCGGCGGTCATGGTGAGCACCATGACGACGGTCGTGAAGATCGAACGGTTGGGAACGATCTGCGAGGCGACCGAGCAGTTCCCGAAAAGGGCTCCGGTGCGGGCGGTGGCGACGAGACCGGTGCCCTGAAGGATCGCGAGCGCGACCGTCAAATAGCGCGTGTACTGAGTGATCTTCGCCGTGCCGGACTGGCCCTCTTTCTTGAGGGTCTCCAGCTTCGGGATGACCACGGTCAGCAGCTGCAGGATGATGCTCGCCGTGATGTAGGGCATGATGCCGAGCGCGAAGATCGTGATCTGCAGCAGCGCACCGCCACTGAACATGTTGACCAGACCGAAGAGGCTGTTGCTGCCATTCCCCATCTGGTCAAGACAGATCTGAACGTTCTTGTAGCTCACGCCGGGTACCGGGATGTGGGACCCGAGCCGATACAGCACGATGATGCCGAGCGTGAAGAGCAGCTTCTTGCGCAGGTCGGGCGTCTTGAACGCCCGGGCGAACGCGGTGAGCACGGTGCCTCCTGCGACCCCCGCGCTACTGCGTCAGAGGTGACGGTCTGAGGGATCGACGAATACGTACAAGCAAAGGTGCAGGCCACCTTACCGGCGACTGCGCCCCCCGTGGAACGACCAACCGGGGATGCCCCATATGTGAGGCATCCCCGGTCGGGTTTCTAGCTATTTGTCACTGAGTTTTGTCTTAGACGAGCTCGGTGACGGTGCCGCCGGCAGCGGCGATCTTCTCCTTGGCGGAGGCGGAAACGGCGTCAACCGAAACCTGCAGCGCCACGGAGAGCTCGCCCTGGCCCAGGACCTTGACGAGGCTGTTCTTGCGAACCGCGCCCTTGGCGACCAGGTCGGCCACCGTGACTTCTCCACCCTCGGGGTAGAGAGCGCCGAGCTTGTCCAGGTTCACGACCTGGAACTCGGTGCGGAACGGGTTCTTGAAGCCCTTGAGCTTCGGCAGACGCATGTGGAGGGGCATCTGCCCACCCTCGAAGCGCTGCGGGATCTGGTAACGGGCCTTCTGGCCCTTCGTACCACGACCGGCCGTCTTACCCTTCGACGCCTCACCACGACCGACACGGGTCTTCGCGGTCTTGGCGCCGGGGGCGGGACGGAGGTTGTGGGCCTTCAGCGGGCTGTTCTCAGCCATGTTAGTCAACCTCCTCAACCGTCACGAGGTGGCGGACGGTCTGCACCATTCCGCGGAACTCGGGGCGGTCCTCCTTGACGACCACGTCGTTCAGGCGCTTGAGCCCGAGCGAACGCAGAGTGTCGCGGTGGTTCTGCTTGCTGCCGATGTACGACTTCGTCTGCGTGATCTTGAGGCGAGCCATTACGCACCCGCCCCGGCACGTGCACGAAGCAGAGCCGCGGGGGCGACGTCCTCGAGGGGCAGACCACGGCGAGCCGCGATCTCCTCGGGACGCTGCAGGCCCTTGAGGGCCGCCACGGTCGCGTGCACGATGTTGATCGCGTTCGAAGAGCCGAGCGACTTCGACAGGATGTCGTGAACGCCGGCGCACTCCAGAACGGCGCGCACCGGACCACCGGCGATAACACCGGTACCGGGGGAAGCCGGCTTCAGGAGCACGACGCCCGCGGCACGCTCGCCCGTGATCGGGTGAGGAATGGTGCCCTGGATGCGCGGAACCTTGAAGAAGGACTTCTTGGCTTCCTCGACACCCTTGGCGATGGCCGCGGGAACTTCCTTGGCCTTGCCGTAACCGACACCTACAGTGCCGTCACCGTCGCCCACCACGACCAGCGCGGTGAAGCTGAAGCGGCGACCACCCTTGACAACCTTGGCGACGCGGTTGATCGCGACAACGCGCTCAACGTAAGCGGTCTTCTCGGCGGCAGGGCCACCGTCGCGACCCTTCCGGTCCCGCCGCTCGCCGCCACCGGCACCGCTTCCGCGGCGCTGGGGTCCAGCCATTGGATTACCTCTCTCTGTTACGTCCGTGAGTCCCGGAACCGGGGCTTAGAACTTCAGCCCGGCTTCGCGGGCGGCGTCAGCCAGAGCGGCAATGCGCCCGGCGTATCGGTTGCCACCGCGGTCGAAGACAACGGTCTCCACGCCGGCAGCCTTCGCACGCTCGGCCACGAGCGCGCCGACGGCCTGGGCCTGGGCGCTCTTGTCGCCTTCGCCACCGCGGATCGAGGTGTCCAGGGTCGACGCGGACGCCAGGGTGTGACCCTGGAGGTCGTCGATGACCTGAGCAACGATGTTGCGGTTGGAACGCGTCACGACGAGGCGCGGACGCTCCGCCGTACCCGACACGTTCTTGCGAATGCGGATGTGGCGGCGAGCCTTGGCAGCGCGCTTGTACGCGTCGCCCTTGGCGATCTTCACACCGTATGCCATGGCTACTTACCAGCCTTTCCGACCTTGCGGCGGATGACTTCGCCGGCGTACTTGACACCCTTGGCCTTGTACGGGTCGGGCTTCCGCAGCTTGCGGATGTTGGCGGCGACCTCGCCGACCTTCTGCTTGTCGATGCCCTCGACCGAGAACTTGGTGGGCGACTCGACCTTGAAGGAGATGCCCTCGGGCGCCTCGATCAGGATCGGGTGGCTGTAACCAAGCTGGAACTCCAGGTTGGAGCCCTTCGCGGCGACGCGGTAACCGACACCGCTGATCTCGAGAGCCTTGACGTATCCCGTGGTCACGCCGGTGATCATGTTCGCCACCAGCGTGCGGGACAGGCCGTGCAGGGCCTTGTTCTGACGCTCGTCGTTCGGGCGGATGACGTTCAGAACGCCGTCCTCACCCTTGACGATCTCGATCGGCGCCTTGACGGTGTGCGCGAGGGTGCCCTTGGGGCCCTTCACTGCGACCGTCTGGCCGTCGATGGTGACGTCCACACCGGCGGGAACCTGGATGGGGAGCTTGCCGATTCGCGACATTGCTTTTCCTCCGTTCCCGACTACCAGACGTAGGCGAGGACTTCCCCACCTACGCCCTTCTTGCCTGCCTGCTGGCCGGTGAGGAGACCGTGGGACGTGGAGATGATCGCCACGCCCAGGCCGCCGAGCACCTTCGGCAGGTTGGTGGACTTCGCGTACACGCGCAGACCGGGCTTCGAGATCCGCTTGATGCCCGCAATGGAGCGCTCGCGGTTCGGCCCGAACTTCAGCTCGAGGACGAGGTTCTTGCCGACCTCGGCGTCCTCGACCTTCCAGCCGGTGATGAAACCCTCCTGCTTGAGGATCTCTGCGATGTGCGACTTGATCTTGCTGTGCGGCATCACGACGGTGTCGTGGTACGCCGAGTTAGCGTTACGCAGACGCGTGAGCATGTCTGCGATCGGGTCAGTCATGGTCATGAAGTGGCCTTCGGCCTCTCTCGCCGGGGTTTCCTGTATGCGCCATCCCTCTCCCCACTCAGAGGCGGGACGGGTGCGGTGCGGGGACCTACGGCGTAGTAAGTCGTTATGGGCGGCGGACGCCCAACCACACAAGCCTAAGGCATGCGCGGGTGGGCATCCGCCGACCAGATGCTTACCGAGAGTGCCTGGTACTTCTCAAGTCCTTACGGACGAGAGGGAGTTACCAGGAGCTCTTGGTCACGCCCGGCAGCTCGCCACGGTGAGCCATCTCACGAAGGCACACGCGGCACAGGCCGAACTTGCGGTACACGGAGTGGGGGCGACCGCAGCGCTGGCAGCGGGTGTACGCACGCACACCGAACTTGGGCTTGCGGGCAGCCTTCGCGATGAGAGCCTTCTTCGCCATCTCGCTTACGCCTCCTTGAAGGGGAAGCCGAGGTGACGAAGGAGCGCGCGGCCCTCAGCGTCGTTGGTCGCCGTGGTGACCACGGTGATGTCCATACCCCGGGTACGGTCGATCTTGTCCTGGTCGATCTCGTGGAACATGACCTGCTCCGTGAGACCGAAGGTGTAGTTGCCACGGCCGTCGAACTGCTTCGGCGACAGACCACGGAAGTCACGGATACGCGGCAGCGCGAGCGACAGCGTACGGTCCAGGAACTCCCACATGCGGTCACCACGGAGGGTGACGTGGCAGCCGATCGGCTGACCCTCACGCAGCTTGAACTGCGCGATGGACTTCCGGGCCTTCGTGACGGCCGGCTTCTGACCGGTGATCGTCGTCAGGTCCTTGATGGCGCCGTCGATCAGCTTGGAGTCGCGGGCGGCGTCGCCCACACCCATGTTGACCACGATCTTCACGAGGCCGGGGATCTGCATGACGTTCTCGTAGGAGAACTCCTCACGCAGCTTGCCCGTGATGTCCTCGCGGTACTTCGTCTTGAGACGCGGAGTGGTAGCCATCAGATGTCCTCACCCGTCCGCTTGGCAACGCGGATCTTGTTGCCCTCGTCGTCGAAGCGGTAGCCGACGCGGGTGACGACCTTCTTGCCGTCCTTCTCCACAACCAGCTGAACGTTGCTCACGTGGACCGGGGCCTCGGTGATGACGATGCCGCCGGCCTGGTTCTGCGCAGCCTTGGTGTGCTTCTTGACCCGGTTGACACCCTCGACGAGGACGCGGTTGTCAGCGGGGAAGGCGACGATGACCTTGCCCTGCTTGCCCTTGTCCTTACCGGTGATGACCTGTACCAGGTCGCCCTTCTTGATCTTCATGCTTACAGCACCTCCGGCGCGAGCGAGATGATCTTCATGAACTTCTTCTCGCGCAGCTCACGACCCACCGGGCCGAAGATACGGGTGCCGCGAGGGTCGCCGTCGTTCTTCAGAATGACGGCGGCGTTCTCGTCGAAGCGGATGTACGAGCCGTCCTGGCGGCGGCGCTCCTTGACGGTGCGAACGATGACAGCCTTGACGACGTCACCCTTCTTCACGTTGCCGCCGGGGATCGCGTCCTTGACGGTGGCGACGATGACGTCACCGACGCCCGCGTAGCGGCGACCGGAACCACCGAGAACACGGATGCAAAGGATCTCCTTGGCACCAGTGTTGTCGGCGACACGCAGTCGCGACTCCTGCTGGATCACGTGTATCTCCTGTTTGTCTGCCGGTTCCCGGCGGGGGCTTCACGCTCCGAAGAGCGCTCGCCCCCACCGAGCCTGGCGGAACGAATCCGGGGGAAACCCCCCGGACTGATTACTTGGCCTTTTCGAGGATCTCGACGATGCGCCAGCGCTTGCTCGCCGACAGCGGACGCGTCTCCATGATGAGGACGCGGTCGCCGACGCCGGCAGCGTTCTGCTCGTCGTGAGCCTTGAGCTTGTTGGTACGGCGGATGACCTTGCCGTACAGCGCGTGCTTGACGCGGTCCTCGACAGCGACGACGACGGTCTTGTCCATCTTGTCGCTGACGACCAGACCCTCACGGGTCTTGCGGAAACCGCGCTGCTCGGTGGTCTCAGTCACGTTCTTCTCGCTCATCAGGCGCTCTCCACCGTCTCGATACCGAGCTCACGCTCGTGCATCAGGGTGTAGATGCGAGCGATGTCCTTACGGACGGACTTGAGCCGGCCGTTGTTCTCCAGCTGACCCGTGGCCGCCTGGAAGCGGAGCTTGAACAGCTCCTCCTTGGCCTCGCGCAGCTTGCCAACGAGCTCCTCGTTGCCGAGCTCACGCAGCTCGGACGCCTTGGTTCCCGTCGCCATCACGACTCACCTGCCTCGCGCCGAACAATCCGGCACTTCATCGGAAGCTTGTGAGCAGCGCGGGTGAGCGCCTCACGAGCAATCTTCTCGTTCGGGTAGGACAGCTCGAACATGACCCGGCCCGGGTGCACGTTCGCGATCCACCACTCGGGAGAACCCTTACCGGAACCCATGCGGGTCTCGGCAGGCTTCTTGGTGAGCGGGCGGTCCGGGTAGATGTTGATCCAGACCTTGCCGCCACGCTTGATGTGGCGGGTCATCGCGATACGAGCCGCCTCGATCTGGCGGTTCGTCACGTACGCCGGGGTCAGCGCCTGGATGCCGTACTCGCCGAACGAGACCTCAGTACCGCCCTTGGCCATACCGCGGCGCTTCGGGTGGTGCTGCTTGCGGTGCTTGACCCTACGAGGGATCAGCATGTCGGTCAGGCCTCCGTTCCGGTGCTCTCGGCCGGAGCGGCGGCGGGAGCGTCGGCCTTGGGGGCCTCGGCACCAGCAGCCTGCTGCGGCTTGCGGCCACCACGGCCGCCGCGCTCGCCACCACGGCCACCACGGCCGGCGGGACGGTCGCCAGCGCCCTGAGCACCACGGGCCGGGCGGTTACCCGCACGGGCCGCAGCGTTCTCGGCGCGAACCTCGGCGATGTTCTTGACGTCGCCCTTGTAGATCCAGACCTTCACACCGATACGGCCGAAGGTGGTCTTGGCCTCGAAGAAGCCGTAGTCCACGTTCGCGCGCAGCGTGTGCAGCGGCACACGACCCTCGCGGTAGAACTCGGAGCGGGACATCTCGGCGCCGCCGAGGCGACCGCCACACTGGATCTTGATGCCCTTGGCGCCGGCCTTCATCGTGCCCTGCATGCTCTTACGCATGGCGCGACGGAAGGAGACGCGGGAGGAGAGCTGCTCGGCAACGGCCTGAGCAACCAGCTGAGCGTCGAGCTCGGGGTTCTTGACCTCGAGGATGTTCAGCTGGACCTGCTTGCCCGTGAGCTTCTCGAGGTCACCGCGGATGCGGTCGGCCTCGGCGCCACGGCGACCGATGACGATGCCCGGACGAGCGGTGTGGATGTCCACACGCACGCGGTCACGGGTGCGCTCGATCTCAACCTTCGAGATGCCGGCGCGCTCCATGCCGGACGTCATCATCCTGCGGATGGCGACGTCTTCCTTGACGTAGTCCTTGTACAGCTTGTCGGCGTACCAACGCGACTTGAAGTCGGTGGTGATGCCGAGCCGGAACCCGTGCGGGTTTACCTTCTGGCCCATTACCGGGAACCTTCCTTGCTGCTGACGACCACGGTGATGTGGCTGGTCCGCTTGCGGATCCGGTAGGCACGGCCCTGGGCACGCGGACGGAACCGCTTCAGGGTCGGGCCCTCGTCCACGTACGCCTCGCTGATGACCAGCGTGGAGGCGTCCGGGTGGTTGTAGTTGTGTGCGGCGTTGGCAATGGCGCTGTCGAGCACCTTGCCAACCGGCACGCTCGCGGCCTGCGGGGCGAAACGCAGGACCGCCTGAGCCTCCGTGGCATCCATGCCACGGATAAGGTCCACCACTCGGCGGGCCTTCATGGGCGTGACGCGGATGTACCGCGCCTGGGCCCTGGCTTCCATGGTTGTCCCTTCGGTGTAAGTCATAGTCGTAACCACCCCGCCTTTAGCGGCGCTTCGACTTCCGGTCGTCCTTGACGTGGCCGCGGAAGGTGCGAGTCGGCGAGAACTCGCCGAGCTTGTGGCCGACCATCGACTCGGTGACGAACACCGGGACGTGGGTCTTGCCGTTGTGCACCGCGATGGTGTGACCCAGCATGCTGGGGATGATCATCGAGCGACGGGACCAGGTCTTGATGACGTTCTTGGTGCCGGCTTCGTTCTGGACGTCCACCTTCTTTACGAGGTGGTCGTCGACGAAGGGCCCCTTCTTGAGACTGCGCGGCATCTAAACCCGCTCCTAGCGCTTCTTGTTCGTCTTGCGGCGGCGGACGATGTACTTGCTCGAAGCCTTCTTCGGCGAGCGAGTACGACCCTCCTTCTGACCCCACGGGGAGACCGGGTGGCGACCACCACTGGTCTTGCCCTCACCACCACCGTGCGGGTGGTCAACCGGGTTCATCGCGACACCGCGGACGGACGGGCGAACGCCCTTCCAGCGCATACGGCCGGCCTTGCCCCAGTTGATGTTCGACTGCTCGGCGTTGCCGACCTCGCCGACCGTGGCGCGGCAGCGGGCGTCGACGAGACGGATCTCGCCGGACGGCATGCGGAGGTGGGCCATGACGCCCTCCTTCGCAAGCAGCTGCACGGACGCACCGGCGGAGCGGGCGAACTTCGCACCGCCGCCGGGACGCAGCTCGATGGCGTGGATGGTCGTACCAACCGGGATGTTGCGCAGAGCCAGGTTGTTGCCCGGCTTGATGTCGGCCGTGGGGCCGTTCTCAATCCGGTCGCCCTGCTGCAGACCGCGCGGCGCGATGATGTAGCGCTTCTCGCCGTCGGCGTAGTGCAGCAGCGCGATGCGCGCGGTGCGGTTGGGGTCGTACTCGATGTGCGCGACCTTGGCCGGCACGCCGTCCTTGTCGTGACGACGGAAGTCGATCACGCGGTAGGCGCGCTTGTGACCGCCACCCTGGTGGCGAACAGTGATCCGACCGGTGTTGTTACGGCCGCCCTTGCTGTGCAGAGGGCGAACCAGCGACTTCTCCGGCGTGGACCGCGTGATCTCGACAAAGTCGGCGACGCTGGAGCCACGACGGCCCGGGGTCGTCGGCTTGTACTTGCGGATACCCATTTCTCAGTCCTCGTCCGATTCCGGACGACTAGACCTCCGTTAGGAGGCCTGGCCGCCGAAGATGTCGATTCGGTCGCCCTCAGCGAGGGTCACGATGGCGCGCTTGGTGTCAGCGCGCTTGCCGAAACCGGTCTTGGTGCGCTTGCGCTTACCCTGACGGTTGATCGTGTTGACCCCGGTGACCTTGACCCCGAAGACCGCTTCCACGGCCTGCTTGATCTGGGTCTTGTTGGAGCCGGGCGCGACGATGAACGTGTACTTGTTCTCGTCCAGCAGCGCGTAGCTCTTCTCCGACACAACCGGCTTGATCAGCAGGTCGCGCGGGTCGGTGAAGGTCTTGCTGGTAACGGTCGCCTCGGACATCAGGCGTCGCTCCCTTCGGTCTCATCGGCCTTGGGGCCAGACACGAAGGACTCGAAAGCGGCCTGGGTGAAGACCACGTCGTCAGAGACGATCACGTCGTACGTGTTCAGCTGGCCCGGCTCCAGGATGTGAACCTGGGGCAGGTTGCGGGCGGACAGCCACGCGGCCTCTTCGGCGCGGTCGACGACCAGGAGCAGGTTCTTGCGCTCCGAGATCTTGCCGAACAGCGTCTTGGCGGCCTTCGTGGAGGCGGCACCCTCGACCACGCCGGTGACGACGTGGATGCGGGAGTGACGCGCACGGTCCGAGAGGGCACCGCGGAGGGCGGCGGCCTTCATCTTCTTCGGGGTCCGCTGGGAGTAGTCACGCGGCTGAGGGCCGTGGACGACGCCACCGCCGACGAACTGCGGAGCGCGGGTGGAACCCTGGCGAGCGCGGCCGGTGCCCTTCTGGCGGTACGGCTTGCGGCCACCACCACGGACTTCGCCACGACGCTTGGTCTTGTGCGTGCCCTGACGGGCAGCAGCCAGCTGAGCGACAACGACCTGGTGGATCAGCGGAACGCTGGTCTTCGCGTCGAAGATCTCCGCGGGGAGCTCGACGGTACCGGCCTTGTCGCCTGCCGGCGAAAGGATGTCAATGGTGCTCATTACCTCAAGCCCCCTTGGCCGCGGTACGGACCAGGACGAGGCCGCCGTTCGGACCGGGGACCGCGCCCTTGATGAGGAGCAGACCCTTCTCCGCGTCAACCGCGTGGATGGTCAGGTTCTGGGTGGTGACGCGCTCGTTACCCATACGACCGGCCATGCGCATGCCCTTGAAGACACGCCCAGGGGTGGCGCAGCCACCGATCGAACCGGGGGAGCGGTGCTTGCGCTGGACGCCGTGACCGGCACCGAGGCCCTTGAAGTTGTGACGCTTCATGACACCGGCGAAGCCCTTGCCCTTGCTGTTGCCCGTGACGTCAACCTTGACGCCGGACTCGAACACCTCAGCAGTGATCTCCTGGCCGAGCGTGTACTCGCTGGCGTCGGAGGTGCGGAGCTCCACCAGGTGGCGGCGGGGGGTGACGTCGGCCTTGGCGAAGTGGCCCTTGAGGGGCTTGTTCACCTTGCGCGGGTCGATCTCGCCGAAGGCGATCTGGACCGACTCGTAGCCGTCGATGTCGTTCGTACGGACCTGGGTAACGACGCAGGGTCCGGCCTTGACCACGGTGACCGGGACGACACGGTTGTTCTCGTCCCAGACCTGGGTCATGCCGAGCTTCTCGCCCAGGACGCCCTTGATCTGCTTTGCCATCTTCTCGACGCCTCTCAGAGCTTGATCTCGATGTCAACGCCGGCCGGAAGGTCCAGGCGCATCAGCGAGTCAACGGTCTTGGGCGTCGGGTCGAGGATGTCGATCAGGCGCTTGTGCGTGCGCATCTCGAAGTGCTCGCGCGAGTCCTTGTACTTGTGCGGCGACTTGATGACGCAGTACACGTTCTTCTCAGTGGGCAGCGGCACCGGGCCTGCGACCGACGCACCAGTGCGGGTCACCGTCTCGACGATCTTCTTCGCCGAGGAGTCGATGACCTCGTGGTCGTAGGCCTTGAGCCGGATGCGGATCTTCTGTCCCGCCATGGCTACTCCGTAGTCCTGTCTGTATGTGGAACGCTCTGGCTCCCGATTGGCCGCGGGATGACTCCCGCAGTCTCTTCTCCGACCCACGCGGTCGGGCGTGTCGCACACCCTCTACAGAAAATTCCCATACGGAAATTCCCTCGTCCAAGGGGATGCGGTCCCTGACCGCGCATCGGGGGAAAGACACCCACCGAGTGCCTGGTAAGCACCTTGCTGACACTTCCCAGAAGATTCCCGTACGTCCGTCCCCATTGCTGCCCCGAAAGGCAGATTAAGGACGACGAGTACTGTGGGACTCGCTTCCGGTCCTCCCGGCGGGAGGCGCGCAGCATCGGCACTCAACCGAGCAACTTGAGTAGTCTGCCATACGAGACACGTACCTGGCCAATCGGGCGGAAGAGAATACCCCGCCGCGGGGACACGTCAAACTACGGCGCGCGTTTGCCCGACGGGGTCCCTGCCTGGTCAGGACCGGGAGAGCCGGCCGCACTCCTCCTGACCGGGGGTGTCGATGCCCCGGCTGCGGTCGTACGGATCCACCGGCACACCGGAAGGTTCAGGTCCGCTTTCCTCGGGGTCCGAGAAGAACGACGGGTGCAGGTAGCCGTCGTTCTTGTCGCAGGCGGTGTTGGCGACGTCCCGCAGGGTCTCCCGGAGCCACAACTTCCCCGGAGTCGAGTCCCACGCCTTCGCGTCGACGACGTGGAACGTGAGCTCCCGCCGCACGATGCTCCGGGCCACGTCCTCCGGGTTCCCCCGCACCTTCACGAAGGGGTGGACGAAGGAGTAGTCCAGCTTGATGGCGGCCTGTCCGCGCTCCGGCCCCGGCTCCAGCCACATGCGTCCGCGCACCTTGACCACGTCCCCCACCGGGCGCAGTTCGGCCGGGTCGTACCGGGTGAACAGCTCCAGCGGGTCCGCGTCCTCGGTCGGCCGCTCGTAGGCCGTACCCATCCGCCGGTGGAGCTCCTCGTCCTTGGGATCGAGGAGGGCCAGCGCGGCGACCGGACGCTCCCCCCGCAGCACCGCCGGGTCCAGGTTGGACGCCACCAGGAACTGCTTCGCCTTCGCGATCCCGTCCGCGACCCGCTCCTTGTCGACCCCGTTGACGGCCTCTGCCTGCGGAACCTCGATGCCGGCGGCGCCGTCCGCCCACTGGAGGGCCGGCGACCCCCGGAAGGGATCCTTCAGGGTGGGCCGGTCCGGGTACTGGCTCTCCGGAGCCGCGCTCGGGCGGACGGACTCCGCCGGCAGCGGACCGGCCTGCTCGGCCGCCCGGGAGTCGGCCTTGCCCGTGACCCGGTCGATCAGCAGCTCCGGCCGCAGCGCGATCAGCGCCAGTCCGGCCACGAGGACGATCGCCGCCGCGGCCTTCAACCGGCGCCTGCCCCTCCCCCGCCCTTCCATCTCCTGCCACGCCGGCCCGGTGCGCCAACCCGCGGGCTCGGCCGCGGCCGCCCGCCGCTTGCGCCCGAACCGACCGGCCGCCTTCCGGCGTTCCTCGTCCTCGCGCCGCAGCCGTTCGGTCACCATCCGCGCCCGCGCGGACGGCTCCTGGGGCGCGTCCGCGTTCCCCTGCCCCACCTGCTCGCCGAACCGCCGCCATTCCTCGTCGGATATGCCCGGTCGGTCGTCGTCCCGCTGTGCCATGCCTGTTCCCCACCCCGTGAAACGTTCCTGCTGCGCCCTTACGGCGCCCCCACACATCGGGAGCGTCTCATACGCCGCCGACAGCGCGTCCCCGGGCCCCTCTCAGGTCGCTCGGGGCACCCGGCACGCGAAAGGGCCCCTCCCCGCCGCCGGAGCGGTGGGAAGGGGCCCTTTCGTCAAACATGGTGTCCGCTCGCGCGGACGACCGGGTCAGAGCACGAAATTACTTCGTGATCTTGGTGACCTGGCCGGCGCCCACGGTACGACCACCCTCACGGATGGCGAACTTCAGGCCCTCTTCCATCGCGACGGGCTGGATGAGGTTGACCGTCATGTCGGTGTTGTCACCGGGCATGACCATCTCGGTGCCCTCGGGGAGGGTCACAACGCCCGTCACGTCCGTGGTACGGAAGTAGAACTGCGGGCGGTAGTTGTTGAAGAACGGGGTGTGACGGCCACCCTCGTCCTTCGACAGGATGTACGCGGCGGCCTCGAACTCGGTGTGCGGCGTGACCGAACCGGGCTTGATGATGACCTGGCCGCGCTCGACGTCCTCGCGCTTGATGCCACGGAGGAGCAGACCGACGTTCTCGCCCGCCTGGCCCTCGTCGAGCAGCTTGCGGAACATCTCGATGCCGGTGACCGTGGTGGTGGTCTTCTCCTGCTTGATGCCGATGATGTCAACGGTCTCGTTGACCTTCAGGACACCACGCTCGATGCGACCGGTGACGACGGTGCCACGACCGGTGATCGTGAAGACGTCCTCGACGGGCATGAGGAAGGGCTTCTCGGTGTCACGCGGCGGGGTCGGGATCGCCTCGTCGACGGCGTCCATCAGGCCGAGGAGCTTGTCGCCCCACTCCTTGTCGCCCTCGAGCGCCTTCAGCGCGGAGACCTGGACGACCGGAAGGTCGTCGCCCGGGAAGTCGTACTCGGAGAGCAGCTCGCGGACCTCGAGCTCGACGAGCTCCAGGATCTCCTCGTCGTCCACCATGTCGGCCTTGTTCAGGGCGACGACGATGTACGGAACGCCGACCTGGCGGGCCAGGAGCACGTGCTCCTTGGTCTGCGGCATCGGGCCGTCGGTGGCGGCGACCACGAGGATGGCACCGTCCATCTGCGCGGCACCGGTGATCATGTTCTTGATGTAGTCCGCGTGACCCGGGCAGTCGACGTGGGCGTAGTGACGCGCCTCGGTCTGGTACTCGACGTGCGCGATCGAGATGGTGATACCGCGCTGACGCTCCTCAGGAGCCTTGTCGATCTGATCGAAGGCCGAAGCCGCGTTCAGGTCCGGGTACTTGTCGTGCAGCACCTTGGTAATGGCGGCCGTGAGGGTCGTCTTACCGTGGTCAATGTGACCGATGGTGCCGATGTTGACGTGCGGCTTAGTCCGCTCGAACTTCGCCTTCGCCACGGGGGTCCTCCTGAGAGTGGTTCTGTACGCCTTGAATGGTCGGCGCCAGGTGATCTTTGCTGGATAGCCGGCTCCCCCGGGGCAGCGGGAGGGTTGCTCCTGTTGCCCCAGAGGCTCCGGTGACAAGCCTAAAGCGTGTACTCGGAAGAGTTACTCGCCCTTGGCCTTCGCGATGATCTCCTCAGCGACGTTCCGGGGAACCTCGGCGTAGGAGTCGAACTGCATCGAGTAGCTGGCGCGACCCGAGGTCTTGCTGCGGAGGTCTCCGACGTAGCCGAACATCTCCGAAAGCGGCACGAGGCCCTTCACGAGACGAGCGCCGTGACGCTCCTCCATGGCCTGGATCTGGCCACGGCGGGAGTTGATGTCACCGATCACGTCGCCCATGGACTCCTCGGGCGTGGTGACCTCAACGGACATCATCGGCTCGAGCAGGACGGGAGACGCCTTGCGAGCGGCCTCCTTGAATGCCTGCGAACCGGCGATCTTGAAGGCGAGCTCCGAGGAGTCCACCTCGTGGTAGCCACCGTCGAGAAGAATGACGCGAACGCCGGTCATCTCGTAGCCGGCCAGGATGCCGAACTGCATGGCTTCCTGCGCACCGGCGTCGACCGAGGGGATGTACTCCCTCGGGATGCGGCCACCGGTGACCTTGTTGACGAACTCGTACGCCGGACCGTCGGCCTCGAGGATGGGCTCGATCGCGATCTGCACCTTGGCGAACTGACCGGTACCACCGGTCTGCTTCTTGTGGGTGTAGTCGTGACGCTCGACGGTCTTGCGGATCGTCTCGCGGTAGGCCACCTGCGGCTTGCCGACGTTGGCCTCGACCTTGAACTCGCGCTTCATACGGTCGACCAGCACCTCGAGGTGCAGCTCGCCCATACCGCCGAGGATGGTCTGGCCGGTCTCCTCGTCCGAGTGAACGTGGAAGGAGGGGTCCTCCTCCGCGAGAGACTGGATGGCGACACCCAGCTTCTCCTGGTCACCCTTGGACTTGGGCTCGATGGCGACCTGGATGACCGGAGCCGGGAAGTCCATGGACTCCAGGATCACGGGGGCCTTGTCGTCACACAGCGTCTCACCGGTGGTGGTCTGCTTCAGACCCATGACGGCGACGATGTCACCGGCGCCCACCGCGACGATCTCCTCACGCTTGTTCGCGTGCATGCGGTAGATCTTGCCGATGCGCTCCTTCTTGCCCTTGACGGAGTTCAGCACCGCGGTGCCGGCCTCCAGGCGGCCCGAGTAAACCCGGACGAAGGTGAGCTTGCCGAGGTGCGGGTCGCGCATGATCTTGAACGCGAGCGCCGCGAGGGGCTCCTCGTCCGAGGGCTTGCGCTTCACGACGACCTCGGCGTCCCGGACGTCGTGGCCTTCGATGGCCTCGATGTCCAGGGGCGACGGGAGGTAGCGGATGACGGCGTCGAGCAGGGGCTGAACGCCCTTGTTCTTGAACGCCGTGCCACAGAACACCGCGGTGATCGTGGGCTCGCCCTTGCCCTTGCCGGAGCCGAGGATGATGCGACGGACGGCGGCGTGCAGCTGCTCGACGGAGGGCTCGTTGCCCTCCAGGAACAGCTCCATGATCTCGTCGTCGTTCTCGGCGACGGTCTCGACCAGCTTGCCGCGCCACTCTTCAGCAGCCTCGGTGTGCGTGGCCGGGATGTCGACGATGTCGTACATCTCGCCCTTGGTCGCCTCGGCGGACCAGACGAACGCCTTCATCGTGACGAGGTCGACGACACCCTGGAAGTCGGCCTCGGCACCGATGGGGAGCTGCATGACGATCGGAACCGCACCGAGGCGGTCCTTGATCATGTCGACGCAGCGGTGGAACTCGGCGCCGGTGCGGTCGAGCTTGTTGACGAAGCAGATGCGCGGGACGCCGTAGCGGTCCGCCTGACGCCAAACGGTCTCGGACTGCGGCTCAACACCGGCAACACCGTCGAACACGGTGACGGCACCGTCGAGGACGCGGAGCGAACGCTCCACCTCGACGGTGAAGTCGACGTGACCCGGGGTGTCGATGATGTTGATGGTGTGGTCGACGTCTTCGAGCGGCCAGTGACAGGTGGTGGCGGCAGACGTGATGGTGATACCACGCTCCTGCTCCTGCTCCATCCAGTCCATCGTGGCGGCGCCGTCGTGGACCTCACCGATCTTGTAAGACACACCGGTGTAGAACAGGATGCGCTCGGTGGTGGTCGTCTTGCCCGCGTCGATGTGGGCCATGATCCCGATGTTGCGGACCTTGGCCAGGTCAAGCGAAGTGGTAGCCATAAGGCTTCGGTCTTCTCTCGGTCTCGATGTGGGGTGGGACTACCAGCGGTAGTGCGCGAAGGCCTTGTTGGACTCGGCCATCTTGTGCGTGTCCTCACGCTTCTTGACGGCCGCACCGAGGCCGTTCGAGGCGTCGAGGAGCTCGTTCATGAGGCGCTCGGTCATGGTCTTCTCGCGACGGGCGCGGGAGTAACCCACGATCCAGCGCAGCGAGAGGGTGGACGCGCGACCGGGCTTGACCTCGATCGGCACCTGGTAGGTCGCGCCACCGACACGGCGGGACTTGACCTCGAGCGACGGCTTGACGTTCTCCAGCGCGCGCTTCAGCGTGATGACCGGGTCTGCGCCGGTCTTCTCGCGGAGGCCTTCCATGGCGCCGTAAACGATGCGCTCGGCGGTGGAGCGCTTGCCGTTCAGGAGGATCTTGTTGATGAGCGACGTCACCAGAGGAGATGCGTAGACCGGGTCGATGATGACCGGGCGCTTCGGGGCGGGGCCCTTACGAGGCATTCTTACTTCTCCTTCTTGGCGCCGTAGCGGCTGCGGGCCTGCTTGCGGTTCTTGACAGCCTGGGTGTCAAGCGCACCGCGGATGATCTTGTAACGAACACCCGGCAGGTCCTTCACACGGCCACCACGCACGAGCACGATCGAGTGCTCCTGCAGGTTGTGTCCCTCACCCGGAATGTAAGCGGTGACCTCGATGCCGGAGGTCAGACGCACACGCGCGACCTTACGGAGCGCCGAGTTCGGCTTCTTCGGGGTGGTCGTGAACACACGCGTGCAGACGCCGCGACGCTGGGGCGAAGCCTCAAGCGCGGGGGTCTTTGTCTTCTCGACCTTGTCCTGCCGGCCCTTACGGACCAGCTGCTGGATCGTAGGCACTACTTCTCCGGTTTCTGTGTGCCGTGTAGTGAAGCTAACCTGGAACTTTGCCGACCCACGCGGTCGGGTGTGTCGGATCCGGCGGACCTCCGCGCAAGCACGGAAACGCATGGATCGCGGTGGCCGATGCGGGCTCACGTGCGGTTGATGGACACGCACAGGAGCCCAGGCACACCCCAGGCACAAGGTCTGAGCGTACCTACCGCATCCACTCCGGTCAAAACATAAGCCGGGCCCCCGCTGCCGCCGAACCCCCACAGGTCAAGCGCCGCACGGGCGTACGCCCTCCGAGGCGGGCCGGCCGCGCGGAGTTCGAACCGGCGTGGTAGAGCGGGCCAACTACACTTCCAGCGAATCCCAGCGAGTCAGTCCAAAAAACGTACGAGCGCCAGGAGCAGGACATTGGGGACGGTCACCTCGGAGCCGAAGACGGCCGGAAGCCCGCCTCCCGACGACGGCCGGAGCCCCTCGCCACGCCGGCGCGGCCGCCCGACCGGCCTCCACGGTCCGCTCCTCGCGTTCCTGATCACCTCGGGCGCCTTCTGCGCGGCCTGGGTGGCCCGCGGCACCTTCCCCTTCGGCAACACCGGCCGGGCCCTCAACGACCAGGCCAACCAGTACGTCCCGTTCCACCGCGCGCTCTGGGACCTGGTCCACGGCCAGGCCGCCGGCGACGTCCTGTTCACCTGGCGCGGGGGCTTCGGCCAGCAGTTCCTGTCCGACTACTACACGTACCTCGGGAACCCGTTCTCCTGGCTGGCCGTACTCGTTCCGCGCGACCACGTGGACCTGGCCGTCTTCGCGATCACCCCGCTCACCATGGGCACCGCCGCCGCCCTGATGACCGTCTACCTCGGCAAGCTCCAACCGGGCCCGTGGTGGCAGCGGGGGGTGCTCGGGGCGACGTACGGGTTGTGCGGCTGGGCGCTGAGCGACGCCTCGTACATCCCGATGTGGCTGTGGGGCCTGGTGGCCCTGCCGCTGCTGGGGATCGCCGTCGAGTGGTGCCTGGAGGGACGCCGGTGGCCGGGGGTGGCGCTGTTCGTCGCCCTCGCCTGGTTCGGCAACTTCTACACCGCGATGATGGCCACGATGGCCGCCTGCGTACTGCTCGCCATCCGCCTGATCACCCTCGACATGACGGGCGCCCAACGGTTGCGGGCCCTGGCCCGGGCGGCGACCGCGGCGGCGACCGGCATCCTGCTGACGCTGCCCCTGCTGCTGCCGTCGTTCCTGTCCAGCGGGTCGGCGCAGCCCACGACGGCGGGCGCCTTCGACCCGGTGCGGATCGAGGTGTTCCTCGCCGGAATGCTGCCGGCCACGCACCTGTGGGGCGGCCGGCCCCGGCTCTACGTCGCCTCCCTGGGCCTGATCCTGGCCGCGACCTTCCTCTTCAACACGGCCATCGCGAAGCGGACCCGGCTGGTGTGGGCGGCCGCGACCCTGCTCGTGGTCGTCTCCTTCCAGTTCCCGCCGACGCAGTACCTGTGGCACGGGCTGGCCGTGCCCAACGGCAACCCGTACCGCGAGGCGTTCGTCTTCAGCGGCATGGTCGTGGTCCTGGCCTGGCTGGCGCTGGCCAACCGGCCCCGGCCGCTCCACCTGGCGCTCGCCGCCGCGCTGCTGGTCGTGGCCACCTTCGTCCTGCGCCGCACCGACGACTTCGGCGGCTGGACCTGGCCCGCCGTCCTCGGCGGCGGCGCGCTCTCGCTGCTGGCCCTGGTGCTGCTGGTACTGGGTGAGAAGCGCCGGTTCCTGGTCCCGGTGGCCGCCGCCCTGATGGTCGCCGTCGTCTTCGCCGAGTCCACGGCCGCCGCGGCGAACGCCGACGCCCGGCGCGCCCGCGAACGCTGGGCGAAGCCGGCCGCCACCTCCAGCCAGTCGATCACCAACCACTTCGACGCCGTCCGACGGGTGGACGGTTGGCCCGCCCACCGGACGGATTCGGGTGCGCCGCAGACCTCGTACAACGACGCCCTCGCCCTTCGGGCCGAGGGCCCGCAGTACTACAGCAGCTACCTCCCGGAGGCCACGTACCGGGCCCTGGAGCCGCTGGGCTACGGCTACAAGAACGACGGCCGGACGTTCTTCGGCGCCGACAACCCGGTGCTCGACGCGATCTTCTCGATCGGCGCCCGGGTCCGCCCCGGCGCCGCCCCCGACTCCTGGACGGGTACCACCTTCGCGGCGCCGCCCCTGGTCACGCTCCGCCCGACCCCGTACACCTCCCCCAACCCCGCGGACAGCGTCTGGGCCCACCAGGAGAACGTCCTGGGCGCCACGGTGTACCGCGTCCCCGACGTCCGCCGCGGCGGCACCGCCACCACTCAGACGTACGCCGCGCAGTGCGCCCCCGGCTCCGAGGCCTTCTGGTACTCCCCCGAGCTGTACGGGACCCTCGCGCACGGCTCCTCCCGCCGCCCCCTGGAGGACCGGATGAGCGGTGTCCTCCCCCTGGGTCCCGTCCCCGCCTCCGGCGCCGTCGAGGTCACCGTCGAAACCCGGACCGCGAACGCCACGGCCGGCCCCCACCCCGTCGGCTGCCTGGACCGGACCGCCCTGGACACCCGGATCCGCGACCTGACGGCCACCGGCGCCACCTCCGTCGAGGCGGGCGGCCACAGCATCGAGGCCACCCTCCCCCGCGGCGCCTCGGGCACCGCCGTCATCGCCATGACGAACGTCCCGGGCTGGCAGTGCTCGGCCCCGATCCGCCCCTTCCACGGCCTGGTGGCCCTGGACGTCGCGCCGGGCACCTCGAAGGTCTCCTGCACCTTCACCCCGAAGGGCCTCACCCCGGGCCTGGCAGCCGCCGCCCTGGCCCTCCTCACCCTCATCTCGGTCACCACCACCACGTACGTCCGCCGGCGGCACGAGAAGAACGCGTAGGCGCGACCCCCTCGGGTGAGCCCCCGGCCGTCGGGCCGGGGGCTCTTGCGTACCCGGGCAGGACGGGCACGGGAACGGGCACCACGGGACGGGCCCCGCCCGCGACGACCACGGACCCCGCCGGGCATCGCCGGACCCCCCGTACGTCGCCCCCGGGGAAACGCCGCAGGGCGGCCACCCTCTCGGGTGACCGCCCTGCGTTTACCGCTCTGTCGCGACTCAGCCGTTGTACGGGCCGTAGTCGTAGTCCTCCAGCGGGACCGCCTGGCCGGAGCCGGTGCCGAAGGGCGAGTAGTCGATGTCGTCGTAACCGACGGCCGAGTACATCGCTGCCTTGGCTTCCTCGGTCGGCTCCACCCGGATGTTGCGGTAGCGGGCAAGGCCCGTACCGGCCGGGATGAGCTTACCGATGATGACGTTCTCCTTGAGGCCGATGAGGCTGTCGGACTTGGCGTTGATCGCCGCATCCGTCAGGACTCGGGTCGTCTCCTGGAAGGAGGCGGCCGACAGCCAGGATTCCGTCGCCAGCGAGGCCTTGGTGATACCCATCAGCTGCGGACGACCGGAGGCGGGGTGACCGCCCTCGGTGACCACACGACGGTTCTCGGTCTCGAACTTCGAGCGCTCGACGAGCTCGCCCGGCAGGAGCTCCGCGTCGCCGGACTCGATGATCGTCACGCGGCGCAGCATCTGCCGGATGATGATCTCGATGTGCTTGTCGTGGATCGACACGCCCTGCGAGTTGTAGACCTTCTGGACTTCGCCGACCAGGTGGACCTGGACGGCACGCTGGCCGAGGATGCGCAGCACGTCGTGCGGGTTGGTCGCACCCATGGTGAGCTTCTGGCCCACCTCGACGTGGTCGCCCTCGTGCACGATGACCTTGGCGCGCTTGGAGATCGGGAACGCCGTCTCCTCGCTGCCGTCGTCGGGCGTGATGACGATCTTCTTCGTCTTCTCGGTCTCCTCGATCCGCACGCGGCCGGCGGCCTCGGAGATCGGGGCGACACCCTTCGGGGTACGGGCCTCGAAGAGCTCGACGACACGCGGCAGACCCTGCGTGATGTCGTCACCGGCCACACCACCGGTGTGGAAGGTACGCATCGTCAGCTGGGTACCGGGCTCACCGATGGACTGGGCGGCGATGATGCCGACCGCCTCACCGATGTCGACCAGCTTGCCGGTGGCCAGCGAGCGGCCGTAGCAGAAGGCACAGGTGCCGACCGCGGACTCGCAGGTCAGGACCGAGCGGGTCTTGACCTCCTCGACGCCGTTCGCGATGAGGGCGTCGATGAGCACGTCACCGAGGTCCACGTTCGCCGGCGCGATGACCTTGCCGTCGATGACGACGTCCTCGGCCAGCATGCGGGCGTACACGGAGGTCTCGACGTCGTCCGCCTTGCGGAGGACACCCGCCTCGTCCTTGACACCGATCTTGAGCTTGAGGCCGCGCTCGGTGCCGCAGTCCTCCTCGCGGATGATGACGTCCTGCGAGACGTCCACCAGACGACGGGTGAGGTAACCCGAGTCGGCGGTACGCAGGGCGGTGTCCGCCAGACCCTTACGGGCACCGTGCGTGGAGATGAAGTACTCCAGAACGGTGAGGCCCTCACGGAAGGACGCCTTGATCGGACGCGGGATGGTCTCGTTCTTCGCGTTCGACACCAGACCACGCATACCGGCGATCTGTCGCATCTGCATCATGTTTCCTCGGGCACCCGAGTCAACCATCATGAAGATGGGGTTCGTCTTGGGGAAGTTCGCGTTCATCGCCTCGGCGACCTCGTTGGTCGCCTGCGTCCAGATCTGGATGAGCTCCTGAGTGCGCTCCTCCTTGGTGATCAGACCGCGCTCGTACTGCTTCTGGACCTTCTCGTCCTTGGCCTCGTAGCCCGCGACGATTTCCTTCTTCGCCTCGGGAACGACGACGTCGGAGATGGCCACGGTGACGCCCGAACGGGTCGCCCAGTGGAAGCCGGCCGCCTTCAGGTTGTCGAGCGTCGCCGCCACGATGACCTTGGGGTAGCGCTCCGCCAGGTCGTTGACGATCTCGGAGAGCTGCTTCTTGCCCACCGAGTAGTCGACGAACGGGTAGTCCTCGGGCAGCAGCTCGTTGAAGAGCGCGCGACCCAGGGTCGTCTTCAGACGGAAGCTGTCGCCCGGCTGGAACTCCTGCTCGCCCTCCTCGGCGACCGGCGGCACCCAACCGCGCGGCGGGATGGTGCCCACCGGGAAGCGGATGTCGACGGCCGACTGGAGCGCCAGCTCGCCGTTGTCGAACGCCATGGTCGCCTCGGCGGAGGAGCCGAACGCGCGGCCCTCACCCTTGACGTCACGGAGCTCACCGTCGGTGGTCAGGAAGAACAGACCGAGGACCATGTCCTGGGTCGGCATCGTGACCGGACGGCCGTCGGCCGGCTTGAGGATGTTGTTCGAGGACAGCATCAGGATGCGGGCCTCGGCCTGCGCCTCCGCGGAGAGCGGCAGGTGCACGGCCATCTGGTCACCGTCGAAGTCCGCGTTGAACGCGGTGCAGACGAGCGGGTGGATCTGGATGGCCTTGCCTTCGACCAGCTGGGGCTCGAAGGCCTGGATGCCGAGGCGGTGCAGCGTGGGCGCACGGTTCAGGAGGACCGGGTGCTCGGCGATGACCTCTTCGAGGACGTCGTAGACGACCGTGCGGCCGCGCTCGACCATCCGCTTCGCCGACTTGATGTTCTGCGCGTGGTTCAGGTCGACCAGGCGCTTCATCACGAACGGCTTGAAGAGCTCCAGCGCCATGGCCTTGGGCAGACCACACTGGTGCAGCTTCAGCTGCGGACCGACGACGATCACGGAACGCGCGGAGTAGTCCACGCGCTTGCCGAGGAGGTTCTGACGGAATCGACCCTGCTTGCCCTTCAGCATGTCGCTGAGGGACTTCAGGGGACGGTTACCGGGACCGGTCACCGGACGACCACGACGACCGTTGTCGAAGAGGGCGTCGACGGCCTCCTGGAGCATGCGCTTCTCGTTGTTCACGATGATCTCGGGGGCACCGAGGTCGAGAAGGCGCTTCAGGCGGTTGTTGCGGTTGATCACGCGGCGGTACAGGTCGTTCAGGTCGGAGGTCGCGAAGCGGCCACCGTCCAGCTGCACCATCGGACGCAGGTCCGGCGGGATCACCGGCACGCAGTCCAGAACCATGCCCTTGGGGCTGTTGCTGGTCTGCAGGAACGCGGAGACGACCTTGAGGCGCTTGAGCGCACGGGTCTTCTTCTGGCCCTTGCCGGTACGGATGATCTCGCGGAGGCGCTCGGCCTCCTCCTCCAGGTCGAAGGACTCCAGGCGCTTCTGCAGCGCCGCGGCACCCATCGAACCGTCGAAGTACGTACCGAAGCGGTCGCGCAGCTCGCGGTAGAGCAGCTCGTCGCCCTCCAGGTCCTGGACCTTGAGGTTCTTGAAGCGGTTCCACACCTCGTCGAGGCGGTCGATCTCGCGCTGGGCGCGGTCACGGAGCTGCTTCATCTCGCGCTCGGCGCCTTCGCGCACCTTGCGGCGCACGTCGGCCTTGGCGCCCTCGGCCTCAAGCTCGGCCAGGTCGGTCTCGAGCTTCTTGGCGCGGCCTTCGAGGTCCGAGTCGCGACGGTTCTCGATCTGCTGGCGCTCGACGGAGACGTGGGCCTCCAGCGACGGGAGGTCGCGGGTGCGGCGCTCGTCGTCCACGAACGTGATCATGTACGCAGCGAAGTAGATGACCTTTTCGAGGTCCTTCGGCGCGAGGTCCAGCAGGTATCCGAGGCGCGACGGGACGCCCTTGAAGTACCAGATGTGGGTGACGGGAGCGGCAAGCTCGATGTGGCCCATCCGCTCACGACGCACCTTGGCGCGCGTGACCTCGACGCCACAGCGCTCACAGATGATGCCCTTGAAGCGGACACGCTTGTACTTGCCGCAGTAGCACTCCCAGTCCCGGGTAGGACCGAAGATCTTCTCGCAGAAGAGTCCGTCCTTCTCGGGCTTGAGCGTGCGGTAGTTGATGGTCTCCGGCTTCTTGACCTCGCCGTGGGACCAGGTTCGGATGTCGTCCGCGGTGGCAAGGCCGATCCGCAGCTCGTCGAAGAAGTTGACGTCGAGCACTGTGCGTCAATCCCTCTTTCGGGGTCGAGTCTCAATCATGGTCTGAACGGTCCCGGGGATGACGGGGGGCTCTTGAGCGAGCCCCCCGTCAGGCCCGTCAGACCTCTTCGACGCTGCTCGGCTCACGCCGGGACAGGTCGATACCGAGCTCCTCCGCCGCGCGGAAGACGTCCTCGTCGGTGTCGCGCATCTCGATGGACATGCCGTCCGAGGACAGCACCTCCACGTTGAGGCAGAGCGACTGCATTTCCTTGATGAGCACCTTGAAGGACTCGGGAATGCCCGGCTCGGGGATGTTCTCGCCCTTGACGATGGCCTCGTAGACCTTCACGCGGCCGGTGACGTCATCGGACTTGATGGTCAGCAGCTCCTGGAGGGCGTAAGCGGCGCCATAAGCCTCGAGCGCCCACACCTCCATCTCACCGAAGCGCTGGCCACCGAACTGCGCCTTACCACCCAGCGGCTGCTGCGTGATCATCGAGTACGGACCGGTCGACCGCGCGTGGAGCTTGTCGTCGACCAGGTGGTGGAGCTTGAGGATGTACATGTACCCGATGGAGATCGGGTCCGGGAACGGCTCACCGGAGCGGCCGTCGAACAGACGCGCCTTGCCGGACGGCAGGACCAGGCGGTCACCGTCGCGGTTCGGGATGGTGTGCTCGAACAGGCCTGTGAGCTCGTCCTCGCGGGCACCGTCGAACACCGGGGTGGCGACGTTGGTGCCGGGCTCGACGCGGTCGGCGCCGATGACCTTGAGGCGCTCGGCCCACTCCTCACCGAGACCGGAGACGTCCCAACCGCGGCTGGCGAGCCAGCCGAGGTGGATCTCCAGGACCTGGCCCGGGTTCATTCGGGACGGGACACCCAGCGGGTTCAGGATGATGTCGACCGGCGTGCCGTCCTCAAGGAAGGGCATGTCCTCGATCGGAAGGATCTTGGAGATGACACCCTTGTTGCCGTGACGGCCGGCGAGCTTGTCACCATCGGTGATCTTGCGCTTCTGGGCGACGTAGACGCGGACCAGCTGGTTCACGCCCGGAGGAAGCTCGTCGCCCTCCTCGCGGTCGAAGACGCGGACACCGATGACCTTGCCGATCTCACCGTGAGGGACCTTGAGCGAGGTGTCACGCACCTCGCGGGCCTTCTCACCGAAGATCGCGCGGAGCAGGCGCTCCTCGGGGGTCAGCTCGGTCTCGCCCTTGGGCGTGACCTTGCCGACCAGGATGTCGCCGGCGACGACGTCCGCACCGATGCGGATGATGCCGCGCTCGTCGAGGTCGGCGAGGACCTCCTCGGAGACGTTCGGGATGTCCCGGGTGATCTCCTCGGGGCCCAGCTTGGTGTCACGGGCGTCGACCTCGTGCTCCTCGATGTGGATCGAGGAGAGGACGTCGTCCTGCACGAGGCGCTGCGACAGGATGATCGCGTCCTCGTAGTTGTGACCTTCCCAGGGCATGAACGCCACGAGCAGGTTCTTGCCGAGGGCCATTTCGCCCTCTTCGGTCGCGGGACCGTCGGCGAGGACCTGGGACTCGATGATCCGGTCACCCTCGTTGACGATGACCTTCTGGTTGACCGAGGTGCCCTGGTTCGAGCGGGAGAACTTGGCGACGCGGTACGTGGTGTACGTGCCGTCGTCGTTGGCGACGGTGATGTAGTCGGCCGAGACCTCCTGGACGACACCGTCCTTCTCCGCACGGATCGAGTCACCGGCGTCGACCGCACAGCGGTACTCCATGCCGGTGCCGACGAGCGGCGCTTCCGCCTTGATGAGCGGAACGGCCTGGCGCATCATGTTCGCGCCCATGAGGGCGCGGTTGGCGTCGTCGTGCTCCAGGAAGGGGATCATCGCGGTCGCGACGGACACCATCTGGCGCGGGGAGACGTCCATGTAGTCGACGTCGTCGCCGGCGATGTAGTCGATCTCGCCGCCACGACGACGAACCAGCACGCGGTTCTCGGTGAAGCGCATCTCGTCGTTCAGGCCGGCGTTGGCCTGGGCGATGACGAAGCGGTCTTCCTCGTCGGCCGTCAGGTAGTCGACGTCGTCGGTGACGACACCCTCGATGACCTTGCGGTACGGGGTCTCGACGAAACCGAACGCGTTGACGCGGCCGTAGGACGCGAGCGAGCCGATCAGACCGATGTTCGGGCCTTCGGGGGTCTCGATCGGGCACATGCGGCCGTAGTGCGACGGGTGGACGTCTCGGACCTCGAAGCCGGCCCGCTCACGGGACAGACCACCGGGGCCCAGCGCCGACAGACGGCGCTTGTGGGTCAGGCCCGACAGCGGGTTGTTCTGGTCCATGAACTGCGACAGCTGGCTGGTGCCGAAGAACTCCTTGATGGAGGCGACGACCGGCCGGATGTTGATCAGGGTCTGCGGCGTGATCGCCTCGACGTCCTGGGTCGTCATCCGCTCGCGGACGACGCGCTCCATACGAGCCAGACCCGTGCGGACCTGGTTCTGGATGAGCTCGCCGACGTTGCGCAGACGACGGTTGCCGAAGTGGTCGATGTCGTCGGTCTCGACGACGATCGAACGGCCGGACTCACCGGTCGTCTCGGTCTCACCCGCGTGCAGCTTGACCAGGTACTTGATCGTCGCGATCACGTCGTCGGTGGTGAGCACACCGGCGTCGAGCGGCTCGTCGGCGCCGAGCTTCTTGTTCACCTTGTAGCGGCCGACCTTCGCGAGGTCGTAGCGCTTCGGGTTGAAGTAGAGGTTCTCGAGCAGCGTCTGAGCGGCCTCGCGGGTCGGCGGTTCGCCCGGGCGCAGCTTGCGGTAGATGTCGAGCAGCGCGTCGTCCTGGCCCTGGGTGTGGTCCTTCTCCAGGGTGGCGCGCATGGACTCGTACTCGCCGAACTCCTCAAGGATCTGCTCGGTGGTCCAGCCGAGAGCCTTCAGGAGGACGGTGACGGACTGCTTGCGCTTGCGGTCGATGCGGACACCGACCATGTCGCGCTTGTCGACCTCCATCTCCAGCCAGGCACCCCGGGAAGGGATGATCTTGGCGGAGAAGATGTCCTTGTCGGACGTCTTGTCGATGGAGGAGTCGAAGTAGACACCGGGGGAACGGACGAGCTGCGACACGACGACACGCTCGGTGCCGTTGATGACGAAGGTGCCCTTGTTGGTCATGAGCGGGAAGTCGCCCATGAAGACCGTCTGAGACTTGATCTCTCCGGTCTCGTTGTTCGTGAACTCGGCAGTGACGAACAGCGGAGCCGCGTACGTGAAGTCGCGCTCCTTGCACTCGTCGACAGAGTTCTTCGCCGGCTCGAAACGGTGGTCGCGGAAGGTCAGCGACATCGACCCGGAGAAGTCCTCGATCGGCGAGATCTCCTCGAAGATCTCTTCCAGACCGGACTTGGTGGGGACGTCCTGTCCACTCTCAAGCGCCGACTCGACGCGAGACTTCCAGGCGGCGTTGCCGAGCAGCCAGTCAAAGCTCTCGGTCTGCAGCGCCAGGAGGTTCGGAACCTCAAGAGGCTCCTTGATCTTTGCAAAGGAGATGCGCAGCGGGGCGGTGCTGGCACCGTTGTTCGTATTGGTCGAGGCGTTGCGCGAGGCGGCCAAGAGGGGGTCCTTCCGAGGGCTCGGACTCACTACGCGCGTACCGGTCCCAGCCGACACGGAAGACGGACGTTCTCGATCCGGCAGAAAAGACCAGGTCGGAGACGATCAATCAGTGTGCTCAAGCGTGGGCATGCCCCTGGCGACGGGCAGGGGGCAGCTAACAGGCAGCGCAAAGGGTCAGTGTAGCCACTCGGCTCACTGATGTCCAGACCAGGTTTCCGGAAACCGGCAACAGGCCTTCCCCATGTCGTTTGAACTACCCCTGCCAACGCTCGGCATCGCACACAGAGCGCGTATCAGTACTGCCCTCTTCGTAACCGATCCATGCCTGGTATCTCGAATCCCACCGGGCGGAGTCGGCGACGGGACTGAGAATTGCGCGCCGCCGGCCGTTCGTCAAGGCCCCGTGCTCCGAGCGGATCATCTTCGGACCCTGCTCCGGGGCAACGATGATCACCCTACTCCCCAACGAGACCAGGGCAAGTCAGGCACTGCGGGTACGCCAAAGGGCGACCACCCTTACGGGTGATCGCCCTTGGAAGAGGCCTCAGAGAGCCTCAGAGGTGTTACTTGACCTCGACGCCGGCGCCGGCAGCCTTGAGGGCCTCGGCGGCCTTGTCAGCGGCCTCCTTGGCGACCTTCTCGAGGACGGGCTTCGGGGCGCCGTCAACCAGGTCCTTGGCTTCCTTCAGACCCAGGGAGGTCAGCTCGCGCACGACCTTGATGACCTGGATCTTCTTGTCGCCGGCACCGGTGAGGATGACGTCGAACTCGTCCTGCTCCTCGGCGGCCTCAACGGCGGCCGGGGCGCCCGGACCGGCAACGGCGACGGCCGCGGCGGCGGTGACGTCGAACTTCTCCTCGAACGCCTTAACGAACTCGGAGAGCTCGATGAGGGTGAGCTCCTCGAACTGGGCGAGGAGTTCGTCCTGGGTGAGCTTCGCCATGATGGGCGATCCTTCCACTAAATCGGCAGGTGCCGGATGTATATAGAGGCGGGCGTAACGGCCCGCTACGACCCACGCACTAGGCGGCGTGGATCAGTGCGCGAGCCGAATTACTCGGCACCGCCCTGCTCGGCGAGCTTGACGCGAAGCGCTTCCGCGGTGCGGACGAACTTCGACGGCAGCGCCTGGAAGAGCGAGGCAGCCTGGGACTGCTTGCCCTTGAACGCGCCGGCCAGCTTGCTGAGCAGAACCTCGCGGGACTCGAGGTCCGCAAGCTTCTTGATCTCATCGGCGGTGAGCGCCTTACCATCAAGGACACCCGCCTTGATGATGAGGTTGGGGTTTTCCTTGGCGAAGTCACGCAGGCTCTTCGCCGACTCCACCGGGTCACCGGTGATGAAGGCGACCGCGGTCGGACCAGCGAAGTGCTCGTCCAGCGCGGTGATCCCGGCCTGGTTGGCCGCAATCTTGGTCAGCGTGTTCTTCACCACGGCGTACTGGGCGTTCTCACCGAGCGAACGACGCAGCGTCTTGAGCTGCGCGACGGTGAGACCCCGGTACTCGGTCAGCACGGCGGCGTTCGAGCTCTGGAACTGGTCCGTGAGCTCGGCTACCGCGGCAGCCTTGTCGGGCCTTGCCATAGAGCGTCGGCCTCCTTCCGGGTGATGAGGACCGCTCAGAAGGGGCTGAACAAAACGAAACGCCCCGGCGCATGCGCACGGGGCGTAAGCTCGACCGAATCGCTCCGGGAGCTTCTCCACGAACACCTGCGCAGGACGTCCGCACTCAGCGGATCCTTCGGTCGCCACACTCTTTCGAGCAGGGCAACGACCAGCGGTCTTTGGCTTCTGGTGAAGCGTACGTGAAGCGGTCCAGTCGAGGCAAATCGCCTCAGGAACGCTCGAGGCCGCCCAGTCCGGCCTCCCTCAGCGTCCGGTCCGCCTCCCCCAACGACTTGTCCGCGCCCTTCAGCATGTCCTCGTACGTCGTCACCTGGTCCGCGGGCGGCGCCACGACCGGTGCGACCGTGCCGTAGTCGGAGAACCTGGCGCTGACCTTCGTCGTCCCGCCCTCGGACTCGGTCCGCGTGCTCTCGACGCGGACCGGGTGGCCCTGCGCGTCGATCCACACGTCAAGTTCCTGGCTGGTGACGTCCTTCGTCGCCTCGTGGAGGTAGGTGCGGTTCGCCTCCTCCATCACCTTGCTCGACTCGTCGGCCTTGAGCAGGTCGGCATTGGTGAGGGAGGCCTTGTAGTGCCGCGTCCCGGCCCCGTCGGTCGGCTCCTCGCCCACGAACGTGAGCTTCTGCTGGCCCAGGAGGATCCCGAGGTATTCGGCCGGGTCGTCGTTGATGCGGCTGCGGCCCTTGCCCCCCTTGGCGAGGTCCAGCTTCATCCAGGTCTTGCCCGCGACGGGCTTTCCCGGTCGGGAGTAGACGACGTCACCGATCATCACCGTGGAGCCGACGCCCGAGCCGACCACCGTCATCTCGGTGGCGGCCGGGTACCAGCCCTTGGTCCCGACCATCCGCTGGGTCCTGCCTCCGTCGACGACGGTGACGTCCGCCTTCGCGAACTTGGCCGCCACCGTCTTCAAGTACGCGGCCTTCACCGCCTCGGCGGGGTTCGCGGCCGAGGCGGCCGGGGTGGCCGCGCCCTGCGACGCGCCCTTGTCGCCGCCCGCTCCGGTCTTCTGGCCGCCGCAGGCGGTCAGCCCGGCAACGAGCAGCGCGGCGGCGGCCGTTACCGTTCCGGCCCTGGTCAGGGTCCGGACAGCCTTGTTCATTCGTTCTCCCCCGTCATCGGAACCGGTACCGCAGTGCCGTCGAGGGCACTCAGGCGGTGCCGCCCGTGTCGCCCTTCATCATTTCCGCGAGGTCCATGACCTGGTCGGCCGGCGGCGCCGTGATCTCGACGGGCTTGTTCACGTCGTGGAACTTGACCGTGACGTCCATCGGGCCCTCGGTGCCCTGGCCGCGGGTGCGGAACTGCTTGGTCTGGTCGGACCCGTCGATCCAGATGTCCATCGTCAGTTCCTTGATGCCCTGGGCCTCCAGCATCTTCAGGTTCTTCTCCTGGCGGTCCTTGGCCTCGGGCGTGGTGGCCGCGTTCGGGTCCTTCAGCTGGTCCAGCCCGATCGTGCCCGTCAGGTGGGTGGTCTTCTGGCCGTCGATGGTCTCCTCGCCGACGGTCTTCAGGTCCTTGGACAGGCTCAGGTCGTTCGCCTTGTCGCCCGGGTTCTCGCCCTGCCGGCTGCCACCGAGGGCGTCCAGCTTCTTCGCCTGCTCCGGAGCCATCGTCTTCAGGTCGAACTTCATCCACTTGCCCTCGCTGCCCAGGTAGAGGGCGCCGTCGAGGAGGCGGATGCCGACGTCCTGCCCGGGCGTCTCGGGCGAGGCCATCGTCATGGACATCGCGACTTCGGGCTTGAGGCGCATGGCGGCCTCGCCGGAGATCGTGTTGCCCGCGGCGGTGCCGGACATGGTGTACCGCAGCGACGTGATCTCCGCGGACTTCTTCTTCGTCTTCTCCAGGAACGCGGCCGGCGCCATCGCGGGCGTCGTCGGGGCCGGCTTGGAGGCCGCCGGGGCGGCCGCGCCGTCCTTCTTCTCGCCCTTCCCGTCCTCGCACGCCGTGGCCCCGCCCACGAGCAGTACGGCGGTCAGCGCGGCGCCGATGGTCTTCTTGCGGTATGCAGACATGAAGGTCCCCACCCCTTGTGTGATCGTCATTTGGCTTCGACTTTACGTTCCCGTCACGTACGAACGCGCGGCCATTACGGGCTCCGGCCCCCTCCGTGACGCGAAACACGGAAAACGGGCCCCCCACCGCCCGCGAAGGGTGGTGGGGGGCCCGCTCAGCCGTGCAGTGAGCCGGTCAGGCTCGGTCCGATCAAACGGCAGCCGGGTCTTCCTCGACGAGGAGGTTCCGGGTGCGGTTCGAGTCCAGGGCGATGCCGGGACCCATCGTGGTGCTCAGGGCGGCCTTCTTGATGTAGCGGCCCTTCGCGGCGGACGGCTTCAGACGGATGATCTCGTCCAGGGCCGCCGCGTAGTTCTCGACCAGCTGCTCATCGGAGAAGGAGACCTTGCCGATGATGAAGTGCAGGTTCGAGTGCTTGTCGACGCGGAACTCGATCTTGCCACCCTTGATCTCGGTGACAGCCTTGGCGACGTCCATCGTGACGGTGCCGGTCTTCGGGTTCGGCATGAGGCCACGGGGACCGAGCACGCGGCCGAGGCGGCCGACCTTGCCCATGAGGTCCGGCGTGGCGACGACGGCGTCGAACTCGTTCAGGCGGTTGCCCTTGGCGATCTCGTTGATCAGCTCGTCGTCGCCGACAATGTCGGCGCCGGCGGCTTCCGCGGCCGCTGCACGGTCACCGGTCGCGAAGACCAGGACCCGGGCGGTCTTGCCGGTGCCGTGCGGGAGGTTCACGGTGCCACGGACCATCTGGTCGGCCTTGCGCGGGTCGACACCCAGGCGGAAGGCGACCTCGACGGTGCTGTCGAACTTGGTCGCGGAGGTCTCCTTGGCGAGACGGACGGCCTCGAGCGGGGCGTAGAACTTGTCCCGGTCGATCTTGGCGTCCGCAGCGCGGAGAGTCTTGCTGCGCTTCACTTCTGCTCCTGTGTAGTGACTTCAGGCGTGGAGTCGTGGTGCGGACCAGCGCTTGGTCCTACCACTGTCGTGCTGGGTGGCTGAATCAGCCTTCGACCGTGATGCCCATCGAACGCGCGGTGCCGGCGATGATCTTCTCGGCGGCGTCGATGTCGTTCGCGTTGAGGTCAGGCATCTTGATCGTGGCGATCTCGCGGACCTGGTCACGGGTGAGCTTCGCGACCTTGGTCTTGTGCGGCTCGCCGGAGCCCTTCTCCACGCCCGCGCTCTTCAGGATGAGACGCGCGGCCGGCGGAGTCTTGGTGATGAAGGTGAAGGAACGGTCGTCGTAGACCGTGATCTCCACCGGCACGACCATGCCACGCTGCGACTCGGTCGCGGCGTTGTAGGCCTTGCAGAACTCCATGATGTTGACGCCGTGCTGACCGAGCGCGGGGCCGACCGGCGGAGCCGGGTTGGCCGCACCGGCCTTGATCTGGAGCTTGATAAGCCCCGTGATCTTCTTCTTCTTGGGAGGCATTGCTCTCTCCGGGTCCTAGTGAGAGTTTTCAGCCGCCAACCGGTCATCCGGATGGAGGCATACCGCACCACGATAACGGGTACAGGTGCGGGGCTAAAAACCGAGCAGGTCAGACCCCCCTTCACGGGGCGATCTGACCTGCTTCGGAAGCGTCGTTCAGAAGGTCCGGATCAGCGGATCCGGGTCAGTTCTTCTGGATCTGGTCGAAGCTCAGCTCGACCGGGGTCTCGCGGCCGAAGATCTCGACGAGACCCTTGACCTTCTTCGAGTCCGGGTTGATCTCGTTGATCGTCGCCTGCAGCGTCGCGAACGGGCCGTCGGTGACGGTGACCGAGTCGCCGACCTCGAAGTCCAGGACCTCGATGGTGCGCTTCACGGCGGGAGCCGGCAGGCCCGCGGCCTCGGCGGCGGCCTTGTCGGCCTTCTCCTTCGCCTCCGGCGCGAGCATCTTGACGATCTCGTCCAGGGTCAGCGGGTACGGGTCGTAGGCGTTGCCCACGAAGCCGGTGACACCGGGGGTGTTGCGGACGACGCCCCAGGACTCGTTCGTCAGATCCATGCGGACGAGAACGTAACCGGGCAGCTTGTTCTGCCGGACGTTCTTGCGCTCGCCGTTCTTGATCTGGACGATCTCTTCCTCGGGCACTTCGGCCTGGTAGATGAACTCCTCGACGTTCAGCGAGACGGCACGCTGTTCGAGGTTCGCCTTCACGCGCTTCTCGTAGCCCGCGTAGGTGTGGATCACGTACCACTCACCGGGCAGCAGACGAAGCTCGTCGCGCAGGGCCTGGGTGGGGTCGACGGGCTCGGCGGGCTCGACCTCGGCGGCCTCCTCGGCCTCCTCGTCGTCGCTCTCGTCCGCGGCTTCGACGTCGCCCTCGGCGGTCTCGTCGTCGGATTCGTCAGCGTCGTCGGCCTCTTCGACCTCGGCGTCGTCCTCAGCCTCGACGTCGACAGCACCCTCGCCCTCGGCGGACTCGACGTGCAGCGCGGCCTCTTCGGCTGCGATGCCCGCGTCGGCGTCGGCGAGCTCGGCCTCGTCGGGGTCCACAGCGTCGGCAGCCTCGACGATGTCGAGCTGGTCCTCAACGGACTCGACGGACTCGACGGACTCGTCGCTCACGTTCAGGTTCGGGTCAGACACGGTGGCTGCTTCTTCCTGGATACAAAAGGTGGTGGAACATGCGAAAACGGGCGGCACCCATCAAGGCGCCGCCCTCCGCGGGGATCAGCCGAAGACGAACTTGATGGCTTCCTGGAACCCATAGTCAATCACGGTCACCAGACCGATCATGATGACGACGAAGACAATCACCACGGAGGTGTACGTCGTGAGTTGGTTACGGGTGGGCCAAACGACCTTGCGGAGTTCCGCGACGATCTGACGGTAGAAGAGCGCGAGCCGGCCGAGAGGGCCCTTCTTGCCGCGCTTACCGCCCTTGCGGGACTTCTTCTCGCGAGTGTCGTCCTCGGCGTCAGGCATGTCGATGGAGCCCAGGGCGTCCGTCACGTCTCTCACCTGAATCCGGGTCGTGGCCGTAGCCGCGCCCGGTTGCGCCGCACGGCGTTGCATCGAAGTACGTACCTGCGCACACATCCGAGAAGGAGTGTGGAGCAGGGCCGGAGGGACTCGAACCCCCAACCGCTGGTTTTGGAGACCAGTGCTCTACCAATTGAGCTACGACCCTTTGCGTTCCCCAACCTACCGCATCCGAGCGAGTGCACGGAGTGCTCACGTTCCGGGCGGTTGATGAGGACCAACGACAGGTGAGTGTACGTGGTCCGGGCCCTGACGTCGAACAGAAGGGATCCGAACCTGCTCCGTCCGGTACCTGAAACGGTGTGCGGGCCTTCTGGGCCGTCTGGGACGATTGGCCGCATGACCTCTGCAACGCCTTCCTCCGAGCGCCGGGTGTCCGCCCGTATCGGCGCCATTTCCGAGTCCGCCACCCTCGCCGTCGACGCCAAGGCCAAGGCCCTCAAGGCCGCCGGGCGCCCGGTGATCGGCTTCGGCGCGGGCGAGCCCGACTTCCCGACCCCCGACTACATCGTCGAGGCGGCGGTCGAGGCCTGCCGCAACCCGAAGTACCACCGCTACACGCCGGCCGGTGGTCTCCCCGAGCTGAAGGCCGCCATCGCCGCGAAGACGCTGCGCGACTCCGGCTACGAGGTGGACGCGTCCCAGGTACTGGTGACCAACGGCGGCAAGCAGGCGATCTACGAGGCGTTCGCGGCCATCCTCGACCCGGGCGACGAGGTCATCGTCCCGGCCCCGTACTGGACCACCTACCCGGAGTCGATCCGCCTCGCGGGCGGCGTGCCGGTCGAGGTCGTCGCCGACGAGACCACCGGATACCGGGTCTCCGTCGAGCAGCTGGAGGCCGCGCGCACCGAGCGCACGAAGGTCGTCCTCTTCGTCTCCCCGTCCAACCCGACGGGCGCCGTCTACACCGAGGCCGACGCCGAGGCCATCGGTCGCTGGGCCGCCGACAAGGGCCTGTGGGTCCTGACGGACGAGATCTACGAGCACCTGGTCTACGGCGACGCCAAGTTCGTCTCGCTCCCGGCGATCGTCCCCGAGCTCGCCGACAAGTGCATCATCGTCAACGGCGTCGCCAAGACGTACGCGATGACCGGCTGGCGGGTGGGATGGATCATCGGCCCGAAGGACGTCGTCAAGGCCGCGACGAACCTCCAGTCGCACGCCACCTCCAACGTCTCCAACGTGGCCCAGGTCGCGGCGCTCGCCGCCGTCTCCGGGAACCTGGACGCCGTCCACGAGATGCGCACCGCCTTCGACCGTCGCCGCCAGACCATCGTGCGGATGCTGAACGAGATCGACGGCGTGTTCTGCCCGACGCCCGAGGGCGCGTTCTACGCGTACCCGTCGGTCAAGGAGTTGCTGGGCAAGGAGATCCGCGGCAAGCGCCCGCAGACCTCCGCCGAGCTCGCCTCGCTGATCCTGGACGAGGCCGAGGTCGCGGTCGTCCCGGGCGAGGCCTTCGGCACCCCCGGCTACCTGCGCCTCTCGTACGCCCTGGGCGACCAGGACCTGGTCGAGGGCGTGTCCCGGCTGCAGAAGCTGCTCGGCGAGGCCAAGGCCTGATCGTCGGGACGTACCGAGCGGCGCCACCCCCGCGGGGTGGCGCCGCGCCGTCGTTTGCGCGCCCGGCCGTCGGCGGGTCCGCGGCGGCCCGGCCCCCGGCGGCCCCTCCCGGCCCCCCCCCGCTCATATTTACGTTCGGGCAAGGTCCCGTTCAGGGAAAGCGGCTGCCGATCGGGTGACAAGTACGGCAGGATCACCAGATGGAGCACGTACGCGATCTCACGCTTCTGCCGAAAGCCCACCTCCACCTGCACTTCACCGGGTCGATGCGCCCCTCGACGCTGCTGGAGCTGGCCGACAAGTACGGCGTCCGCCTGCCCGAGGCCCTGACCAGCGGCGAACCGCCCAAACTCCGGGCCACCGACGAACGCGGCTGGTTCCGCTTCCAGCGGCTCTACGACACCGCCCGGTCCTGCCTGCGCGAGCCCGACGACATCCGACGGCTGGTCCGCGAGGCCGCCGAGGAGGACGTCCAGGACGGCAGCGGCTGGCTGGAGATCCAGGTCGACCCCACCTCCTACGCCCCCCTGCTGGGCGGCATGATCCCGGCCGTCGAGATCATCCTCGACGCCGTCGACGCCGCCTCCCGGGAGACCGGCCTCGGCATGCGCGTGGTCATCGCCGCCAACCGCATGAAGCACCCCCTCGACGCCCGCACCCTCGCCCGCCTCGCCGTCCGCTACGCAGACCGCGGCATCGTCGGGTTCGGGCTCTCCAACGACGAACGCCGCGGCATGGCCCGGGACTTCGACCGGGCCTTCGCCATCGCCCGTGAGGGCGGCCTGCTCGCGGCCCCGCACGGCGGCGAGCTGAGCGGGCCCTCCTCCGTCCGGGACTGCCTCGACGACCTGCACGCCGCCCGCATCGGGCACGGCGTACGGGCCGCCGAGGACCCCCGGCTGCTCAAGCGGCTGGCCGACCGGCAGATCACCTGCGAGGTCTGCCCCGCGTCCAACGTCGCCCTCGGCGTGTACCAGCGGCCGGAGGACGTGCCGCTGCGCACCCTCTTCGAGGCCGGCGTGCCGATGGCGCTGGGCGCGGACGACCCGCTGCTGTTCGGTTCGCGGCTCGCGGCCCAGTACGAGATCGCCCGCCGCCACCACGGCTTCACGGACGCGGAGCTGGCCGAACTGGCCCGGCAGTCGGTGCGCGGTTCGGCCGCGCCGGACGACGTCCAGGCCAAGCTGCTGGACGGGATCGACCACTGGCTCAGCGGGTGAGCCGCAGGTCCCCCTCGTAGCAGTCGGCCCGCACCCGGTGGCCGCCGGGGAACCCGATCTCCAGGTGGGTGCGGCCCTGCTCGGGCAGCGCGAACTCGGCGACCGAGGCGATCGTCCGCCCGACGTGGGGCAGGAACGGGTGGTCACCGAGGTCCTCACCGACCTCGATGCGGCCCCACTCCCCCAGGTCGTAGGGCTCGTGCGGGGTCGCGGACTCGACGATGAGGCACTGGTCGGACCCGGTGGTGATCCGCGTGGAGTCGCCGACGCTGTCGATCAGCCACACGTCGAGCGGCGCCTCGGAGCGTTCGCCCTCACAGAGGTGCCAGGACGCGACGACCCGGCTGATCTCGCGGCCCACCAGACGCGTGGGGTCCGTGCCGGCCCCGTGCTGGGGGCAGTTCATGTCGGCGGTTCGCGTCAGATCCGGACGCCGACCGTCACGGGCTCGTTGACGAGCGTGACGCCGAAGGCCTCGTGGACGCCCGCGACGACCTCGCGGGCCAGCGCGAGGAGGTCCTCGGTGGTGGCCTCGCCGCGGTTGGTCAGGGCCAGGGTGTGCTTGGTGGAGATCCTGGCGGGGCCGGTGCCGTAGCCCTTGGTGAAGCCGGCCTTGTCGATCAGCCAGGCCGCGCTGGTCTTCGTACGCCCTTCGCCGGCCGGGTAGGCGGGCGGGGCGGTGTCGGGGCCGAGCCGGTCCTGGGCGCGGGTGAGGAAGGCCGCGTACGCCTCGTCGGTCAGGATCGGGTTGTGGAAGAAGGAGCCGGCCGACCAGGTGTCGTGGTCGGCGGGGTCCAGGACCATGCCCTTGCCCGCGCGCAGGCGCAGCACCGTCTCGCGGGCGGTGGCGGCCGGGACCCGGTCGCCGGCGCCGACGCCGAGGGCGCGGGCCGTTTCCGGGTACTTGATCGGGGCGGAGAGGCCGCCCGCGTCCTCCAGGGCGAAGCGCACGCGCAGGACGACGTAGCGGTCGGGCTGGTCCTTGAAGGTGCTGTTGCGGTAGCGGAAGTCGCACTCGGCGGCGGTCAGGGTGACCGTTTCGCCGCTGGTGCGGTCGTAGGCCACGACCTCCGTGATGGTGTCGCAGACCTCCTGGCCGTACGCACCGACGTTCTGGATCGGGGTCGCGCCGGCCGATCCGGGGATCCCGGCGAGGCACTCGATGCCCGCGAGGCCGGCGTCGACGGTGCGGGCGACGGCGTCGCTCCAGTTCTCGCCCGCGGCGAGCTCCAGGCTCGTGCCGTCGAGGACGAACCCGGTCGTCGCGATGCGCAGGGCGGTGCCGTCGAAGCCCTGGTCACCGATGACCAGGTTGCTGCCGCCGCCGATGACCAGCAGCGGAGTGCCACTGGCGTCCGCGGTGCGGACGGCGGCGACGACCTCGGCGTCGGTGGTCGCGGTGACCAGCCGGGCCGCGGGGCCGCCGAGGCGGAAGGTGGTCAGCGGGGCGAGGGGGGCGTCGTGGAGTTCCTGCACGAGCACAAGAGTACGGTCCGTCCCCCTCGCATCCCGGCGGGGCACTCAGTGGGCCGACTTCCGCTCGGCCAGACGGCGCTCGGCCTCGTCCCAACCGATGGGGAGTTCCGAGGCCCGCACGCTCCAGAAGGTGAACTCCGCCTCCTTCGTGAAGGCGGCCGCGGCGCGGGAGCTGGAGCGGTGCGGCTCGCTGCCCGCGAAGCGGTGGAGGGCCTCCTGGTCCTCCCAGGCGGACAGGGTGAGGAAGGTCCGGCGCAGGACCCGCGCCCGGAGGGCGACGCCGTGCGCGCCGGGTGCCTTGCGGATCTGCGCGATGATCCCGGGCGCCTTGAGGAAGAACCTGAAGGCGCCGAGGAGGGTGATGGTCTCGAAGCGGGAGGCCATGACGTGGACCTCGGCGTCGGGGGCGGGGCGGACCGGCGTGGACCAGGGGATGTCGGGCATGACGGGTGCTCCTTCGCGATGCGTCGTCGTACGGAACTTCGCGTGCGGGCGGTGCTGCGCTCCTCCCGGCCGCGCCCGGCGTCGGGCCCGGCCGGCGAGCGGTGCCGGTGGGGTGGGAGCCCGGTGTGCCGGGAGCTCAGCCGGCGACGGGCACCTTCCGGACCTCTGCGGCCGGCTCGGCACCGGTGCGGGACGGGCCGCCCCTGCGCGGGACGAGCAGCGCGAACCCGGCGGCGACGGCGACGGCGACGGCCCCGATCCACAGCGCGGGGACGGTCCCGTCGGTGAAGGCCTGCGGGGTCTCGTAGCCGCCCTGGGCGGAGAAGACGGAGGCGAGGACGGCCACACCGAGGGCGCCGCCGACCTCGCGGAGGGCGTTGTTGGTCCCGGAGGCCTTGCCCTGGTCGGCGGGGCGCACCGTGGACATGAGCACGTTGGCGGCCGGGGCGAAGTAGAGGGCCATGCCGATCCCGCTGAGGATCAGCGCCGGGAGCTGCGCGGCGTAGGAGACGTCCGCGCTCAGGATCACCGCGAACCAGCCGAGCCCGACGGCCTGGAACACCAGCCCGGCGGCGACGACGGGCCGGCCGCCGATCCGGTCGGAGAGGATCCCGGCGAGCGGGGCGACGATCATCGGCATACCGGTCCAGGGGAGCATGCGCAGTCCGGCTTCGGTGGGCGAGTAGCCGACGACCCCTTGGAGGAACTGGCTGAGCAGGAAGATCGAGCCGAACATGCCGAGGAACATGAGCAGGCCGGCGAAGTTGATCCCGAGGAACCCGCGGTCCCGGAAGAGCCGCATGGGAAGCACGGGGTTGGCGGCGCGCAGGCCGTGGCGGACGAAGGCGGCGATGAGCGCGGCGCCCGCGACGAGAGCGGTGAGGACGGGGCCGCTGGTCCAGCCGTGGGCGTTGGCGTTGACCAGTCCGTAGACGATCCCGAAGAGGCCGGCGCTGATCAGCAGGGTGCCGGGTACGTCGAGCCGGGCGTCCGGTGCGGTGGACTCGGCGAGGCGCAGGCGGGCGAGGGGGATCAGGGCGAGGCCGATCGGGACGTTCAGCCAGAAGATCCACTGCCAGGAGATGTGCTCGGTGAGGGTGCCGCCGATGAGGGGGCCACTGGCCACGGCGAGACCGGTCACGGCCCCGTAGATCCCGAGGGCCATGCCCCTGCGGGCGGCCGGGACGGCGACGGTGAGCAGCGTGAGGGTGAGCGGCATCATGATCGCCGCTCCGACGCCCTGGACGGCGCGGGCCGCGATGAGCGCGTCGATGCCGGGCGAGAGCGCGGCCGCGGCGGAGGAGGCCGTGAATATCCCGAGCCCGATCATGAAGAGCCGCCGCCGCCCGAACCGGTCCCCGAGGGCGGAGCCGAACATGAGCAGGACGGCGAAGGTCAGCGTGTAGGCGTTCACCGTCCACTCCAGGTCCTCCAGCTTCCCGCCGAGGTCGGAGCGGATCGCGGGGAGGGCGGTGGTGACGACGAGGTTGTCGAGGGCCGCCATGAAGCTGGCGGCGCCGGTGAGAACGAGCGCCCAAACGGCGGCCGCTCCGAGGGCGGGTGGCTTGGGGCCGGGTGACCGGGTGTCGGGTGACCGGGTGTCGGGCGACTGGCTGTCGGGTTGTGCGCTCACGGTTTTTCCCCCTGGTTAGCGGTGATATGTAGGTAGTGACTGATTACTAACTTTTGCGGGCAGACCGCACCGGTTGGCGGAGCGGGTGGGGCGAGTGGGGCTCGGAAGGGTGGGGCTCAGGCCTGCGGGGGCTCGTGGGTGTCGGCCGGGTCGGTGGGACCGGAGGGGCCGGAGGGACCGGAGAGCCGGCACCCCTCCCATACGCGGTGCCCGGGCGGGAACCCGAGGGCCGCGAGGGTGTTGATCAGCATTCCGTAGGCCATGAAGGAACCCGCCTGCTCGCTGTCCCCACCGAGGGGCAGGCGGACGGTGTCCCAGAGGTCCATCCATCCGGCCCGAACCAACTCGCCGAACTCCCGCTCCCCGGCGGCTTCGGCGGCCGCCACGGTCACGTACACCTGGAGTTGCATCTGCAGCTTGTCGGGCTGCTCGGCGATCAGCGCCAGGTAGGCCGCGCCCATGGCTTCCAGGGCCTCCGCACCGGTGAGCCCCTTGGCGGCCTCCTCGAAGACCAGCCTGATCTCCTCCATGCACCGGGTGGTGGCGGCGAGGAACATGGCCTGCTTGTTGGGGAAGAGCCGGAACAAGTACGGCTGCGAGACACCGACGCGCTTGGCGATCGCCTCGGTGGACGTCCCGTAGTAGCCGCCACGCGCGAACTCACACATGGCCGCCCGCACGACGCTCTCGCGTCGCTCTTCCGCACTCATCCTTGCCATGGTTCTAAGTTAGTGCTCAATCACTAACTGGGTCAAGGGGGGTGGGGTCGGGGGTGGGGCGGGGCGGGGGCTGCGGGTGGGGCGGGGTTGTTCTGTTGGTGGGGTCGGGGGCCGGCGGGGTGTCCTTGGTCCGTGTCAGGGCTGGTTTGGTGGTTTCCCGCCGGTCTCATCGTCTCCCCGTGGCGGGCCGGTCCCTCAAGGGCGCTCACTTCGTTCGCGTCGCTTCGCGATGGCCTTCGGCCACCCTTGACCGACCGACCCGCCACGGAAAGCCGAAGACCGACGGGAACCCCCCAAAAGAACGGTCACAGGGAACAAGGGGAGGGACGGGTCCCTCAGTGACGAGACGAGGGACCAGGGGTCGGCCCACCGGGCATACGGGCACGCCGGAGGGCCTGCGGCCGAGCCACGAGCGCGGCCACGGGCCCCTACCCGCCCGTCAGGACGAGGGAATCGACCTCAGGGCACGTCAGACGGCTCACACGCACCGGGTTCGTGGGTTCTTCGCCCGGTTCGGCGGCCGACGGCCGCCCGTGGCCGGACATAAGCCCGCAAGAGCTCGGTTCGCGGCCGGGGTCGTCTCGGCGTCCGACGACCGGACGTGGTCAGGAACAGATTCAAAGCCCCAAGAGCCTCTGCATGCGGGCGGGTGGGCGTGCACGCCCACCCGCAGGCCCGCACAACCGCAGGTCCCTCAGACGCACGCGGACACTCGGGCTCCCCAGGCCCGTGGCTAACCGCGAGCCAGTGCGTGCGCAAGCCTGGGGATACGCGGGTACGCCGGCGCGCGGGTGCGTGGAAATGTGGACCCATGGACGCGCGGGGTCGGCGGCGGGGGCCCGGCGGATCTCCTTGCGTCCGTGAGGGCCCCTCGGGCCGTGGGGGGCTTGTCTCAGGCCACACACGGACCGCAGTCGCAGGCCTTGGTCCGCCACGGACGGTATGGGCGGCTTATGCCCGGCCACGGACGGCCGTCGGCCGCCGAACCGAGCGAAGGACGTGACGATCCGGCGTGTCTTCGCCCCTACCTGCGCCTCAGGCCGACTTCTTCGCCCTGACGGGCAGGTAGAGCCCGTGGCCGCGCCCCTGGCCCGGCCGCAGGCCATCCGACCTCCCGCATGCCCTGTCGGGCAGCGCCCGGCCCCTCGCCTCGTCACTGAGAGACCCGTCCCTGCTCATCTCTGACCCGTGACCGTTCTTTTGGGGGGTTCCCGTCGGTCTTCGGCTTTCCGTGGCGGGTCGGTCGGTCAAGGGTGGCCGAAGGCCATCGCGAAGCGACGCGAACGAAGTGAGCGCCCTTGAGGGACCGGCTCGCCACGGGGAGACGATGAGACCGGCGGGAAACCACCAAACCAGCTCCGATCCGGATCAAGGACATCCCGCCCACCCCTCGACCCCGCCCACGCATATCCCGACCCGGACCAAGGACACCCCGCCGGCCCCACCCCACCGGGCTCAGGCCAGTTGGACCACCGCGCGGGACATGCCGAGGACCTTCTGGCCCGCGCTCATCGCCGTCAGGTCGACCCGTACGCGGTTGTCGTCCAGCTTTACGGCCACCTTCGCGGTGACCTCGATCAGTGCGCCCTCGTCGTCGTTCGGGACGACGACCGGCTTGGTGAAGCGGACTCCGTACTCGATGACCGCGCCCGGGTCGCCCGTCCAGTCGGTCACCACACGGATCGCCTCGGCCATGGTGAACATGCCGTGGGCGATCACGTCCGGGAGTCCGACCTCCTTGGCGAACTTCTCGTTCCAGTGGATCGGGTTGAAGTCTCCGGAGGCCCCGGCGTAGCGGACGAGCGTCGCGCGCGAGACGGGGAAGGACGCCGCCGGCAGTTCGGTGCCGACCTCAACGTCGGCGTACTGGATCTGGGCAGTCATCTCAGGCCTCCTCGGGGGCGCGGGACACGAGCTTGGTCCACGCCGTCACCACGTGCTCGCCGGAGGCGTCGTGGACCTCGCCGCGGATGTCGATGATGTCGTTGCCGGCCATCGACTTCACGGCCTCGATCGTCGAGGTCACGGAGAGCCGGTCGCCCGCGCGCACGGGACGGACGTAGGAGAACTTCTGGTCGCCGTGCACGACGCGGCTGTAGTCGAGACCCAGCTGGGGGTCCTCGACGACCTGTCCCGCCGCCGCGAATGTGATGGCAAACACAAAGGTCGGGGGTGCGATCACGTCGGAGTGACCGAACGCCTTGGCCGCTTCCGGGTCGGTGTAGACGGGATTCTCGTCACCCACCGCGATCGCGAATTCGCGGATCTTCTCCCGGCCGACCTCGTACGGATCGGTGGGCGGGTAGGTCCGCCCGACGAAGGTCTGGTCGAGGGCCATGGCTCACTACCTCCTGTGAAGGGACACGAAAGTCACGAAGGAACGGACAAAAGAGGGACGGGTGCCGCGGACGGGCTGCGGCACGCGTCGGCAGGCCCCCGCACCGGATCGTGATCAGTGCGGAAACGACACAAGGCCGCCCCCCAATGACGGGGACGACCTCATGACGGTGCCTATATTCGAGACTTCGCCAGGATCAGCGGGTCTCGCGGTGCGCGGTGTGCGAGTTGCAACGCGGGCAGTGCTTCTTCATCTCCATGCGATCCGGGTTGTTACGCCGGTTCTTCTTGGTGATGTAGTTCCGCTCCTTGCACTCCACGCAGGCCAGCGTGATCTTCGGGCGGACGTCGGTGGCAGCCACGTGAGTGCTCCTTGACGGACTATGGGACGGATGAACGCATAAAAGAGTAGCCGATCGGGAGACCGACCCCGCAATCGGCTACTAGTTGTAGCGGCGACCGGACTTGAACCGGTGACACAGCGATTATGAGCCGCTTGCTCTACCGACTGAGCTACGCCGCTTTGATGAGATCCGCCCCCACCCGAGGGTGGGGAACCTCTCTCACCAGAGCCCCAATGCGGAATCGAACCGCAGACCTTCTCCTTACCATGGAGACGCTCTACCGACTGAGCTATTGGGGCGAGCGATGAAGACATTACACGGTTGCCCGCCGATCGCCCAAATCCTTTGCGGCGACTGGGCTCGGGGCGAGGTCGGTCGGGATTTTCGATCACCGCGCGGGCGGACATCCGATGATTTTCGGGGCGATTGTGCGGGAGGTCACATCACGGCGCCCGGCACTCGCCGCCACGGACGCATCACGCTCCCCCCGCGCCGACCGCGCTCCCCCGGCGACCACGCCCTCACCTGCTCCGCCCCGGCGCCCCGGCCCGCGCCGGGGTGGTCGGGGGCGCCGGGGCGTGCGGGGGCACCACACCGGTACGACTATTGCGCTCTTCCGCGAAGCGGGCAGTCGGGCGCCCTAGGCTCTGACCACGCTGCGTGATCTTGGGCCGCGGGCTGTGGCCACGGCGCAGGAACCGCCCGAGCCCCCGCAGGAGCGCGATGTCCGACAGCCAGCCGCAGCAGCCCTCCCACTCCTCGCGGAACCCGGCGGAAGGCCCCTCCCGCGCTCCCGCCGGCGGGAGCGCCCCCGAGGCCGGCGGTCTGCTCCTCGCCGGGGCGCGGCTCACCGACGGTCGCACCGTCGACGTCCGGCTCGGCGGCGGCCGCATCCAGGCGGTCGGGACCGCGGGCAGTCTGACCGCCCCGACCCTGTCCCGGGTCGACCTGCGCGGCTATCTGCTGCTCCCCGCCCCCGCCGAGCCGCACGCGCACGGGGACACCGCCCTGACCGCCGACGGGGAGGGGCCCGTCTCGTACGCCCCGGACGAGGTGCAGCGCCGGGCCACCGAGGCGGCCCTGCTCCAGCTCGGTCACGGTGCGACCGCCGTCCGCTCCCACGTGCGGATCGGCGACGTGCACGGGCTCGGCCCCATGGAGGCCGTCCTCCAGGCGCGGCGGTCCTTGCGGGGGCTGGCCGATCTGACGGCCGTGGCCGTGCCGCGGCTGCTGACGGGTGCCGCCGGGGCGGACGGGTTGGCCATGCTGCGGGACGCCGTCAAGATGGGCGCCGCCGTGATCGGGGGTTGCCCGGATCTGGATCCCGATCCGACGGGCTTCGTCGAAGCGGTCCTGGAACTGGCCGCCGAGCACGGCTGCCCCGTGGACCTGCACACGGACGGTGACGACCCGGGGCGCCTCGCCCGGCTGGCGGCGATGGCGGGCGGGCTGCGCCCCGGGGTGAGCATCGGCCCCTGCGGGGGTCTGTCGCGGCTCCCGCTGGACGCGGCCTCGCGCGCGGCCGACCAGCTCGCGGCGGCGGGGGTGCGGGTGACCTGCCTGCCCCAGGGCGACTGTGCGGCCCTGGAGCGGCGCGGCCTGCGGACCGCCCCCGTACGTCTGCTGCGGGCGGCCGGGGTGCGCGTGACGGCCGGGAGCGGGGCGCTGCGGGACGCCGGGAACCCGGTCGGGCGCGGGGATCCGCTCGAAGCGGCGTACCTGCTGGCCTCCCAGGGCGGGCTGCGTGCGGCGGAGGCGTACGAGACCGTCAGCAGCGCCGCCCGGGAGGCGATGGGGCTGCCCGAGGTGCGGGTGGAGGCCGGGTTCCCGGCGGAGCTGCTCGCCGTGCGCGGGGACCGGATCGCCGGGGTGCTGTCGTTGGCGTACAGCCGGATCGTGATCCACCGGGGGCGTGTCGTAGCCCGTACGAGTGCCGTACGGGAGTACTGCGACTCGGCGGTCGCGGTGGCCCTGGACCTGCCCAGGCAGGGTCGTACGGAGTCGGGTCCCTGAGGCGTCGGACGGGCGTTCGCGGGCGCCCGCGCCCGGCTCGACGTACGGTCGGGGCATGCGCATCGTCATCGCGGGTGGACACGGTCGGATCGCGCTGCGGCTGGAGCGCCTGCTCGCCGCGCGCGGGTACGAGGTCGCGGGCATCATCCGCGATCCGGCGCAGGGCGACGACCTCAGGCGGGCCGGTGCCGAACCGGTGCTGTGCGATCTGGAGTCGGCGTCCGTCGAGCACGTCGCGGGCATCCTGCAGGGCGCGGACGTCGCGGTGTTCGCCGCCGGCGCCGGTCCTGGCAGTGGGGCGGAGCGCAAGGAGACCGTGGACCGGGGCGCGGCGACGCTGTTCGCCGACGCGGCCGAACGGGCGCGCGTGCGGCGCTTCCTGATGGTCTCTTCGATGGGTGCGGACCCTCGGCACGGGGGTGACGAGGTCTTCGACGTCTACCTGCGGGCGAAGGGCGAGGCAGACGAGTACGTGCGTACCCGGCTGGGCCTGGAGTGGACGGTCCTGCGGCCGGGCTCGCTGACCGACGAGGCGGGGACGGGCGAGGTCCACCTGGAGGCGGACACGGGTCGTGGTTCCGTCCCGCGCGACGACGTGGCGGCGGTGCTCGCCGAGCTGGTGGAGACGCCGGCGACGGCGGGCCTGACCCTGGAGTTGGTCGCGGGTTCCACCCCGGTGTCGGTGGCCGTCAAGAACATGGCGGGCACCTGAGCGGGGGCGGGCGCCCGGCCCGCCACTGAGCCGGCGTCAGAAGTCGGCGTCCAGCTTGTCGTCGGAGCGGCCGACGGAGTCCTGCTGGAACTGCTTCTCGTAGGCCTGTCGGATCCGTTCGACGCGGACGGTGCGCTCCTCGGCCTCCTTCTCGGGGTAGAGCAGGATGACTTCGTAGGAGGTCTCGCGGACGGTCGTGCCGTCCGGGTCGCGCCACTGGCCGCGGCCGTCCTGGAGGGTGAGTCCCTCGGGGAAGGCCGGGGTGATGTCGTGGTCGACGAATCGGAGGAACTCCGCCTCGCCCACGGGCTCCCGGCCGTCGGGGCGCTGCGTGCCGAAGTACAGCCGGGTCTCCCGGTACGGCTCTCCGACCGGGGTGTGCAGTGCGGCTCCGACCAGGGCGGGGATGCCGGCGCCGAGCAGGGCGAGCAGGACGCCGCCCCCGACCTTTCCGCGTGTGTCCGTTGTCCATGTCACGGCCGGTGAACGACCGGCCGCCCCCATCGGTGCGCCGGAGGCGCCCGATAGGGTCACCCGGATGTCGACCGCAGGGGGTGGTCGCGTGAGGTACCGGGGTTGGGCATGGGCGACGGCGACTGGAACGTCGGTGCGGCCGAGGGCGGTCGGTTGGCGGCCCGGTGGTGGAAGTGGGCGCTGTCCGCTCCGGACGACCGGAGTCCGGTGAGCGATACGACGGGGGCGTACGCCGACTGGCGGCAGCCGGAGGACCTCTGGTTCCTGGCGGGGACGTACGGGGGCAGGGTGGTGCGGCGCTGCACCGTTCCGGCGGACCGTCGGCTGTTCTTCCCGGTCCTGAACACGCAGCGTCCGGTGATTCCGCTGGTCACCAAGCCGTGGCGGATGGAGGTGACCCGGGCGTCGGCGGCGGTGAACAGCTTCCCGCTGGAGGTGCGCGAGTTCACGTCGGGGACGTTCCGGTTCATGGGGATACCGCGGGTCACGTGGGGTCTGTGGTGCGCGCTCGAACCGCTTCCGGCGGGTCAGTTCGTGCTGGAGATCGAGGCCTCGGAGACGAGCGGTTTCTGGGTGGACACGACCTACCACTTGACGGTGGCCGGGACTGCCTGAGTGCACCGCGGACGCCGGGGGGGCGTCCCGCGGGCGCTCGCCCGCGCCTCCGGTGCGGGACGTACGAAAGAACCCCCGTTCATCTGCGTTTCCGCAGATGAACGGGGGTTCTACTCGCGTGGCGGCGCCAGGGTTCGAACCTGGGTAGGCTGAGCCGGCAGATTTACAGTCTGCTCCCTTTGGCCACTCGGGCACACCGCCATGATCATTGCCGTCTTTCCGCCTTGCGGCGGCGCTCCGTGGCAACGACGTAAACAATACCCGATCTGCGGGGGTGGTCCGCCACCGGATTGATCAGCCCCCCACGTGGGCGCGGTGGCTAGGCTTTGCGGAGCGGGCCGGGGATGTCCGGCCGCGCCCTTCGGGGCACATCACAGCCGACTTCAAGGAGCCACAGCACATGGCCGACTCCAGTTTCGACATCGTCTCGAAGGTCGAGCGGCAGGAGGTCGACAACGCCCTCAACCAGTCCGCGAAGGAGCTCTCGCAGCGCTACGACTTCAAGGGCACGGGCGCGTCGATCGCCTGGTCCGGCGAGAAGATCCTGATGGAGGCGAACTCCGAGGAGCGCGTCAAGGCCGTCCTCGACGTGTTCGAGACCAAGCTGGTCAAGCGCGGGATCTCGCTGAAGGCGTTGGACGCCGGCGAGCCGCAGCTGTCCGGCAAGGAATACAAGATCTTCGCGACGATCGAGGAAGGCATCTCCCAGGAGAACGCCAAGAAGGTCGCGAAGATCATCCGTGACGAGGGCCCCAAGGGCGTCAAGGCCCAGGTCCAGGGCGAGGAGCTGCGCGTCAGCTCCAAGAGCCGTGACGACCTCCAGGCCATCCAGGCGCTGCTCAAGGGCAAGGACCTGGACTTCGCGATCCAGTTCGTGAACTACCGCTGATCGGCGGGTCCGGTGGTTCCGGGCCCGTTCGCGCAGCACTGAACGAACCCCGAGGGCACGACGGGGGTGTTTCGCCGGGGAGGTTGCGGCGGGCGCCCGTGTCGTGCCCTTCGCCGTCGGCGCTCGGGGGGGGGTGTGCGGGACGTGAGCGGCGCGTGCGCCGGTCGCGCCCTTCCGCGCTGTGCGTGGGTGGCCGTCGCTTCGGGGTGCCGGGGATCGTCACCGGGTGGCTCCGGGGGGCTCGCTCCAGGTGAGCGGGCCTGTGGACGGGCTCACCGTGCTCGTCCGCGAGGCGGTGCGGGCGTACGGACTGCCGCCCGGGCCCGGGGTGCCGGGCCGCTGCCGCTGGGCATGGGGGTGTTGCGGCTCGGGCGGTGGTGCCGGGCGGTCTCGATCGCCGTGGTGTGCGGGATGCCGGGCGGGATCGGGCTCGTGTTGATCGCCGGGCAGCTCTACGCCCCTGGGCGGGGGAACGGCGACGGGGCACACCCCGGCCGGGTTGGGCGGGTTGTCGGCGCTCGCGGCGCGCGCCGGCCGATCGGTGGGAAACGCCGGCTTGCCCGAGGCTGCCCAGGCTCCTCGACGCGGTGGACGCGTTGGACGCGTTGGACGCGTTGGCGAACGGGGAGTGCGTGTGGCTCGACCCGAGCGGCTGCGGCACATGGACCACGTCGGGCTGACCGCCCTGGAGGGGTGGGAGCGCGGGCGGGCGCCGTTCCCCGGACGGGAAGGCGGCGTCCAGGTCGGTCCACCTGCCGACCCCGGGTCTCCCCCGGGCGCCGTGCTCCTATGCGATCGCGAATGGTTCCGCGTGGGCTCTCGATGCAGTTTTCAAAGGGCGGGCCGTCGCCGCGGTCGGGTCGTTCGGCTGTGCGGTGCCGCCCCGTGGGCCGCCCGGGCGTGAGCGGTGGCGGGACGTGGGCGCGGGGTCGCGGGCACGAGTCGTCGGCGCGGAGCGCGAGCGGTGGCGGTGGCGGGTCGCGGGCACGGGTCGTCGGCGCGGAGCGCGAGCGGTGGCGGGTCGCGGGCACGGGTCGTCGGCGCGGGACGTAAGCGGTGGCGGGTCGCGGGCACGGGTCGTCGGCGCGGGACGTAAGCGGTGGCGGGGCCGCAGGCACGGGTCGTGGGGCGTGAGGGGTGGCGGCCGCCGGCGCGGGTGTTGGGCGCGCCTGCGCGCGGTGTGCGGGGGCGGCTCGGCCGGGCTGCGGATCCGTGCGGCGGCAAGGCTCCGGGGGCGCTCGGGAAGGCGGCGTACCGGGGTGCGGGGCGTCCGGCGGGCCCCGGGCGGGGCGAGGCCGCCCTGCATGGGGCGGCGGGCCGCGTCCGGCGGCGGCGAGTCGGAGCGCTCCGGCCCGCGGAAGCGGGAGGCGGAAGCAGGGAGTGCGGCTCCGGCCCGCGGAAGCGAGGGCCGCGGCGGCCCGCGGAAGCGGGAGGCGCGGAAGCAGCCGGCGGCAGCGGGAGGCGCGGAAGCGGGAGGCGGAAGCAGGGAGTGCGGCTCCGGCCCGCGGAAGCGGGGAGCGCGGCCGCCCGCGGAAGCGGGGAGCGTGGCGGCAGGAGGGGGAAGTGGGTGGGGGTGGGTAAGGGGTCGGCGTGGGCTGTTCCCCCGGGGGCGGGCCGCGCGGGCAGGCGTTCGTGTTGCCTGCACGCGCGGCCGCATGCCCAGCGGGTGACTTGCTCCAGCAACTGCTCGGGTTCGTTCATGCGTTCATGGTGACGCATGTCCCCGACGGCCGTCGGGGCCTGTGGACAACCCCGGACGGACGAGGTCAGCGGGAAGCGAAGGGGGCGTCCGTCGGGACGATCTCGCGGCCGAGCGGCAGCAGGGAGAGCGGCACCATCTTGAAGTTGGCGATGCCGAACGGGATGCCGATGATCGTGATGCACAGCGCGATGCCGGTGGCGATGTGACCGAGGGCCAGCCACCAGCCGGCCAGGATCAGCCACAGGACGTTGCCCACGCAGGAGCCCGCGCCGGAGTCACGGCGTTCGACCGTGGTGTAGCCGAACGGCCAGAGGGCGTACACGGCGATGCGGAACGCCGCTATGCCGAAGGGAATGCCGATGATCGTGATGCAGAGGATCACGCCGGCCAGGCAGTAGCCCAGGAACAGCCAGATCCCGCTGAGCACGAGCCAAATGATGTTGAGGATGGTCTTCACTGACTGCGGCCTGCCATCTGTTCGAGCCGGGCGATGCGCTCGGCCATCGGAGGGTGTGTCGAGAACATCTTGGACAGTCCTTCGCCCGGCCGGAAGGGGTTGGCGATCATCATGTGACTCGCCGTCTCGATGCGCGGTTCGGCGGGCAGCGGGAGCTGCTTGGTGCCCGCGTCGAGCTTGCGCAGGGCGCTGGCCAGGGCGAGTGGGTCGCCGGTGAGTTGGGCTCCGGAGGCGTCCGCCTCGTATTCGCGCGAGCGGCTGATGGCGAGCTGGATCACGGACGCGGCCAACGGGCCGAGGATCATGATCAGCAGCATGCCGAGGAGCCCGGGGCCCTCGTCGTCGTTGGACCGGCCGATCGGGATCAGCCAGGCGAAGTTCACCAGGAACATGATCACGGAGGCCAGTGCGCCGGCGACCGAGGAGATCAGGATGTCCCGGTTGTAGACGTGGCTCAGCTCGTGGCCGATCACCCCGCGCAGTTCGCGTTCGTCGAGGATGCGCAGGATGCCCTCGGTGCAGCAGACCGCGGCGTTGCGCGGGTTGCGGCCGGTCGCGAAGGCGTTGGGTGCTTCGGTCGGTGAGATGTAGAGCCGTGGCATGGGTTGGCGCGCGGACGTGGAGAGTTCGCGCACCATGCGGTACAGCTCGGGGGCCTCGAACTCGCTGACGGGCCGGGCGCGCATCGCGCGTAGAGCCAGCTTGTCGCTGTTCCAGTACGCGTAGGCGTTCGTCCCGAGGGCGACGACGACGGCCACGATCAGGCCGGTCCGCCCGAAGAGGCTTCCGATGACGATGATGAGTGCGGACAGCCCGCCGAGGAGTACGGCGGTCTTGAGCCCGTTGTGCCGGCGGTGCACGGTACGCCCTCCAAATGGTGCGGCAGGGGGGACCCCGTCCAAGGTCTGAGGGTCTACGGTCCAGTGGACCCTCCCTTCCTGGTCAACGCCAGGTGGGGCCGTACGGTTCCCGGGGCGCGGCGGGGCCGCCGCCCCCGCGGGAGCGGCCGGGGGGCGTCGGCGGGCGTTGGGCCGTGCGGGTGAACGTGCTCCGACCTGCGGGGTCCTGCCGCGGCCCGGTGGCGCGTCCTACTGCGGGAAGAGGCTGCCCGAGGCGAACCGCAGGACGAGCTGGGGGGCTCCGGAGAGGATGACGGCGGTGGCCGCGGTGAGCACGATCGCGGCGGTGACCGGCCAGGGGACCTTCGGGGCGGCGGGCCGTCCGGCGGGGGCGTCCTCGGGGGTGCGGAAGAGCAGCGCCGTCCAGCGCAGGTAGTAGTACAGGGCGACGACGACGTTGGCGGCCATGACCACGGCGAGCCAGCCGAGCCCGGCGTCGACGGCGGACCGGAAGACGGTGACCTTCGCGAAGAGGCCGATGATGCCCGGCGGCAGCCCCGCGAGACACAGCAGGAAGAAGGCCAGCGCGAGGGCGGCGAGCGGGCGCTCGGCGTAGAGGCCGCGGTAGTCCGAGATCCGGTGGAGGGGCTTGGTGCGGGCGACGAGCGCGGCGACGGCGAAGGCTCCGAGGTTCACGGCCCCGTACATGAGGGCGTAGGCGACGGTGGAGCCGATCTGGTCGCGTTCGGAGTACGCGGCCGCGGCGATCGGGACCAGCAGGTAGCCGGCCTGGCCCACGGAGGACCAGGCGAGGAGCCGTACGGCGCTGTTGGCGCGGTCCGCGGACTGGCGCAGGGCGGCGGCGTTGCCGAGGGTCATGGTCAGCGCGGCGAGGACGGCCAGGGCAGGGCCCCAGATGTCGGAGTACGCGGGGAAGGCGATGACCGTGACGAGGATCAGGCCGGTGAAGCCGACGGCCTTGCCGATGACGGAGAGGTAGCCGGCGATGGGCAGCGGGGCGCCGACGTAGGTGTCGGGGACCCAGAAGTGGAAGGGGACCGCCGCGGTCTTGAAGGCGAAGCCGACGAGGGTCAGCGCGACACCGGCCATGGCGAGGGTGTCGAACTGCGCGGGGACGTCTTCGAGGCGGTCCGCGACCCGGTCGAGGTGCAGGGACCCGGTGGCGGCGTAGACGAAGGCGACGCCGAGGAGGGACACGGCCGTGGCGGTGACCGAGGACAGGAAGAACTTGAGGGCGGCCTCGGAGGACAGCCGGTCGCCGCGGCGCATGCCGACCAGGGCGAAGGCGGGCAGCGAGGCGACTTCGAGGGCGACGATCAGGGTGGCGAGGTCGCGGGAGGCGGGCAGCAGGGCCGCACCGGCGGCGGAGGAGAGCAGCAGGAACCAGTACTCGCCGGCGGGCATGCGGGTCTCGCGGACGGCGGTGACCGACATGAGGGCGGTGACGAGGGCGCCGGCGAGGACCAGGAACTGCACGACGAGCGCGAAGTGATCGGCGGTGTAGGAGCAGGCGGTCGGGTCGCCGGTGAGGCAGAAGGTGGTGCGGTCTCCGGCGCGCAGGGGCAGCAGGGAGGCGGTCGCGGCGGCGAGGCCGGCGACGGAGATCCAGCCGAGGAGCGGCTTGCGCCCTTCGGGCAGGAACAGGTCGGCGACGAGTACGAGCAGGGCGACGGCGGCGGGGATCACGACGGGGGTGATCGCGAGCCAGTCGACGGACTGGACGAGGCTGGGGGTTGCGGCGGCGAGGACCGTCGGGGCCGTCATGAGTTGCCTCCTGCGAGGAGCTTCTGGACGGCCGGGTCGGTGAGGCCGAGGAGGACCGCGGGCCACAGGCCCGCGAGGACGGTGAGGGCGACGAGCGGGGTCCAGGCGGCGAACTCGTAGCGCTGGACGTCCGCGACGGTGATCCCGGGTTCGGCCTTCGGGTCGCCCATGCAGACGCGCCGTACGACGATCAGCAGGTAGGCGGCGGTGAGCAGGGTGCCGAACGCGCCGACGGCCGTGTAGGTGAGGAAGGCGGGTCGGGACAGGCCCTCGGCGGGGTCGAACGCCCCGAACAGGGCCAGCATCTCGCCCCAGAAGCCGGCGAGGCCGGGCAGGCCGAGGGAGGCGACGGCGGCGAAGGCGAGGAGCGCGCCGAGGCGGGGTGCGCGGCCGTACAGGGCGGCGCCGGTCGCGCCGGCGAGGGTGTCGAGGTCGGCGGTGCCGTAGCGGTCCTTGAGGGCGCCGACCAGGAAGAAGAGGAGGCCGGTGATGAGGCCGTGGGCGATGTTCGCGAAGAGGGCGCCGTTGACCCCGGTCGGGGTCATGGAGGCGATCCCGAGGAGGACGAAGCCCATGTGGCCGACGGAGGAGTAGGCGATGAGGCGCTTGAGGTCGCCCTTGTTCCCCTTGCGGGCCAGCGCGAGGCAGGCGAGGGATCCGTAGACGATGCCGATGACGGCGAAGGCGCCGAGGTACGGGGCGAAGGTGTGCATGCCGTCGGGGGTGACGGGGAGCAGGATGCGGACGAACCCGTAGGTGCCCATCTTCAGCATGACGCCCGCGAGGAGGACGGAGCCGACGGTGGGGGCGGCGGTGTGGGCGTCGGGGAGCCAGCTGTGGAGCGGCCACATGGGGGTTTTGACGGCGAGTCCGATGCCGATGGCGAGGACGGCCAGGAGCTGGGTGGTGTGGGTCAGTTCGCGGCCGTTGTCGGAGGCGAGTGCCACCATGTCGAAGGTGCCCGCGTTCAGTCCGATCAGCAGCAGACCGAGCAGCATGACGACGGATCCGAGGAGGGTGTACAGGATGAACTTCCAGGCGGCGGCCTGCCGCTGAGCGCCGCCCCAGCGGGCGATGAGGAAGTACATCGGGATGAGGACCATCTCGAAGGCGAGGAAGAACAGCAGCAGGTCGAGGACGGCGAACGTCGCGAGCGTCCCCGATTCGAGGACGAGGAGCAGTGCGACGAAGGCCTTCGGGGAGGGGCCGTCGGGGAGCTTGTAGTAGCTGTACACCGCGCAGAGGAAGAACAGCAGCGCGGTCATCAGGAGGAGGGGGAGCGAGATGCCGTCGATGCCGAGGTGGATCCGGATGTTCAGCGCCTGGATCCAGCTGATGTCCGTCGTCGCCTGGAAGCGGGACGGGGCGTCGTGGTCGAAGCCCGCGGTGAGGGCGACGGCCGCGGCGAGGATGACGCCGGTGACGGTCACGCCGTGGCGCAGGACGGCCTGTTCGGGGCTCCTGCCCTTGAGTCCGGGCGGGGCCGGCAGGAGGGCGGCGACGGCCCCGAGGAGCGGTGCGGCCACGATGAACGCCAGGAGGAACTGCATCACGGACGGGCTGATATCAATCACGGCTGACTCACGGCTCACGATCCGGCGTTGACGTTGGCGAGGACGGCGGTGGCGATCGCCAGGACCACGGCGCCGGCGAGCAGGGCGCTCAGGTAGCTCTGCACGTTGCCGGTCTGGGCGCGGCGTACGAGGCTGCCGAGCAGCCGGGTGCCGGTGCCGGCGCCGCGGACGTACGTGTCGACGACTTCCCGGTCGAGGAAGCGGACCAGGCTCGCGGCGCCGCGGACGGGGCGGACGAACAGGCGGTCGTAGACGGCGTCGAGGTGGAAGCCGTCGGCGGCGTGCCGGTGCAGGGGGCCGAGGAGGGCGCGTCCGGGGTCGGGGGCGGGTCCCGCCGGGACGGCGGGGTGCTCGTGGGTGACCTCCGCGACCTCGGGGGTCTCGGCGGCGGACTCGGCGGCGGCGGTGGCCGCGGACAGGGTGGCGGTGACGGCGGGGGTGTCCGTCGCGGCCGCCGCGGCGGCGGGGCCGACGGGGGCGGGTGTCGTCGCGAGGCGGGCCGTGGCGCGCTGCCAGAGGCCGTAGGTGAGGAGCACGCCGATGAGGGCGGCGCCCGTGCCGAGGACGGAGGTGGTGACGGTCGGGGTGAGTCGTACGCCGTCGAACCAGTCGCCGAGGGGGCCTGCCGCGAGGCCGAGGCCGACCGTGGGGACGGCCAGCAGCCACAGCACGCCGGTCATGGCGACGGGCTCCTTGCCGTGGTCGGGGGCGGCGGCGCCGCGGCCGCGGAACGCCATCAGCCACAGCCGGGTGGCGTAGGCGGCGGTGAGCAGTGCGGTCAGGACTCCGGCGACCAGGACGAGCCAGCCGGCGGAGGAGGGCGCGGTCCCGGTGTGCCCGAGGGCGGTCTGCTCGGCGGCGACGAGGACGGCTTCCTTGGAGAAGAAGCCGGCGAAGGGCGGGATCGCGGCGAGCGCGAGCAGGGCGAGCGTCATCGTCCAGAAGGCGTCGGGGATGCGCTTGGCGAGGCCGTCCATGCGGGACATCGCGGCGAGGGAGTTGGTGCCGGCGGCGTGGATGATCACGCCGGCTCCGAGGAAGAGGAGCGCCTTGAAGGCGCCGTGGGACAGGAGGTGGAAGACGGCGGCGCCGCGGTCGCCGACGGCGAGGGCTCCGGTCATGTAGCCGAGCTGGCCGACGGTCGAGTAGGCGAGGACGCGCTTGATGTCGTCCTGGGCCAGGGCGGCGAGGGCCGATCCGATCATCGTGACGGCCGCCATGACGGCCATCACCACCAGTGCGGCGCGGGACGCCGTGAAGACGGGCAGGAGGCGGGCGATGAAGTAGACGCCGGCGGCGACCATCGTCGCGGCGTGGATCAGCGCGGAGACGGGGGTGGGGCCGGCCATGGCGTCGGGCAGCCAGGTGTGCAGCGGGAACTGCGCGGACTTGCCGGCGACTCCGGCGAGGAGGAGCAGCGCGATCAGGGTCGGGTGGTCGAGGCCGCCCGCGGCGACGGTGTCCAGGATCTTGGTGATCCGGAAGGAGCCGGCGTCGGTGGCGAGGGCGAACAGGCCGATCAGGAAGGGGACGTCGCCGAGCTTGGTGACGAGGAAGGCCTTGAGGGAGGCGGAGCGAGCGGCTTCGGTCTCCCAGTAGTGGCCGACGAGGAAGTACGAGCAGATGCCCATGACCTCCCAGCCGACCAGCAGCACCATCAGGTCGCCGGAGTAGACGACGAGCAGCATGGCGGAGGTGAACAGGGAGACGAGCGCGGCGTAGGACGGGTAGCGGGGGTCCTCGCGGAGGTACGCCGTCGAGTAGAGCTGCACGCAGGTGGCGACGACGCCGACGAGCACGGCGACGAGGACGGCGAAGCCGTCGATGTGCAGGGACAGCTCGATCGGCACGGAGCCGGTCGGGGTGAGTTCGGTGGCGGTGTCGATGGTGGGGCCACCGCCCTGGCGGACGGCGACGAGCACGGCCAGTACGGCGGCGGCCAGCGTCGGCAGTACGGCGAGCGGCCGTACGAACCCGGGGGCCGCGCGGCCGAGGAGGAGGCCCGCGACCGCGCCCAGGAACGGCAGGAGGGGGACGAGGACCGCGAGGGTCGTGGTGCTCACGCGGAGACCTCCGGCCGGGCAGTGGTGTCGTCGGTCCGGGCGGGCTCGTGACCTTCCGCGGTGTCACGGAGCCGGTCGACGTCCGAGGTGCCGCGGTTGCGGTACACCATGAGCACGATCGCGAGGCCGATGCCGATCTCGGCCGCGGCGATGGCGATCGTGAAGAGGGTGAGGGCCTGGCCGGCGTGCAGGGCGTCGCGCAGCCAGACGTCGAAGGCCACCAGGTTGAGGTTGACGGCGTTGAGCATGAGCTCGACGGACATCAGGACCAGGATGGCGTTGCGGCGGGCGAGGACTCCGTAGAGGCCGACGGCGAAGAGGAGCGAGGCCAGGACGGCGGGGTAGACGAGGTGCATCAGCGCTTCCCCTTCCGGTCGCCGGTGTCGGTGTCGGTATCGGCATCGGCATCGGCATCGGCCGGAACGGCGGCTGCGGCTGCGGCTGCGGCCGCGTCCGCGGCGTCCTCGGCGGGGGTGTTCCTGCGGGAGAGCACGATGGCACCGATCAGGGCTGCGAGGAGGAGCACGGAGAGCGCCTCGAAGGGCAGCACCCAGTGCTGGAAGAGGATCTCGCCGGTCACCTCGGTGGAGCCCTGGGCGGGTCCGTCGAGGTCGATCCAGGTGGTGCGGAAGGCGTCGACGACCACCCACACGAGTGCGGCGCCCGCGGTGACGGCGACGCCGAGCGCGACCGGGCGGTTGCCGGAGTCGGCGTCCGGGGAGCGGCCGATGGGGGCCTTGGTGAGCATCAGCCCGAAGAGCAGGAGGACGACCACGGAGCCGAGGTAGATCAGGACCTGGACCCAGGCGATGAACTCGGCGGTCAGCAGCAGGTACTCGACGGCGACGCCGCCGAGCGCGACGACCAGCCAGAGGGCGGCGTGCACGAGTTGCTTGGTGGTGACCGTGATGACGGCCGCGCCGAGGGTGGCGAGGCCAACGAGGAGGAAGGCGATCTCGACGCCGGTCGGCGAGAGGAAGCCGGGGCCGGTCGCGGTGGCGGCCAGGGTGGCGGCGGGGCTCACGCGTCTCCCTCCGGGGTGGTCGGGGGTTCGGGGGCGGCCACGGCGGCGGCCGCCGCTGCCGCTGCCGCGGCTTCGGACTTCTCCACGGCCTTGCGGGCGGCGGCGATCTCCTTGGGCTCCTCGGCGGCCGGGTCGAGCGCGGGCGGCGCCGGCACCGTCCACATCCACTCGCGGAGCTTGTCCCGCTCGTGGACGAGGTCCTGGATGTCGGTCTCCGCGTACTCGAACTCCGGCGACCAGAAGAGGGCGTCGAAGGGGCACACCTCGATGCAGATGCCGCAGTACATGCACAGCGAGAAGTCGATGGCGAACCGGTCGAGGACGTTGCGGCTGCGCTCGCGTCCGCCGGGGACGGCGGCCGGGACCGTCTCCTTGTGGGAGTCGATGTAGATGCACCAGTCGGGGCACTCGCGGGCGCACAGCATGCAGACCGTGCAGTTCTCCTCGAACAGGCCGATGACCCCGCGGCTGCGGGGCGGGAGCTCGGGCTGGACCTCGGGGTACTGGGCGGTGTGCGCGCGCTTGGTCATCGTGCGCAGGGTGACGGCCAGGCCCTTGGCGAGGCCGGATCCGGGAACCGGGGACATTACTGGATCGCCACCTTCACGATGCCGGTGAGCGCGATCTGGGCGAGCGCGAGGGGGATGAGTACGGTCCAGGCGAGCTTCTGGAGCTGGTCCTCGCGCAGGCGGGGGTAGCTCACGCGGAGCCAGATCACGACGAAGGCGAGGACGGCGACCTTGAGGAGGGTCCAGACCCAGCCGAGGTCGTCGCCGCCGAAGGGACCGTGCCAGCCGCCGAGGAAGAGGACGGTGGTGAGGGCGCAGAGCACGACGATGCCCGCGTACTCGGCGAGCAGGAACAGCGCGAAGCGCAGGCCGGTGTACTCGGTGTACGCGCCGAAGATGATCTCGGAGTCGGCGACGGGCATGTCGAAGGGCGGCCGTTGGAGTTCGGCGAGGCCGGCGACGAAGAAGACGAGCGCGCCCGTGATCTGCCAGGGCAGCCACCACCACTCGAAGGCATCGACGATGCCGGGCAGGGACACGGTCCCGGCGGCCATCGCGACGGAGGCGGCGGCGAGCAGCATGGGCAACTCGTACGCGAGCAGCTGCGCCGCGGTGCGGAGGCCTCCGAGGAGGGAGAACTTGTTGGCGGAGGCCCAACCGGCCATGAGGGAACCGAGGACTCCGACGCCCATGACGGCGAGCGCGAAGAAGACACCGGCGTCGATGACCTGCCCGACGGCGCCCTCGCCCGGCCCCACCGGGATGGCGAGGAGGACGAGGAGGTACGGGAGCAGCGCGACGGCGGGGGCGAGCTGGAAGATCCGTCGGTCGGCGTTGGCCGGGACGATGTCCTCCTTCTGCGCAAACTTCACGCCGTCGGCGACGAGCTGCGCCCAGCCGTGGAAGCCGCCGGCGTACATGGGGCCGAGGCGGCCCTGCATGTGCGCCATCACCTTGTGCTCGGCCTGCCCGACGACGAGCGGGAGCACGAGGAAGACGGCGAAGACGACGATCAGTCGCAGGGCGACGTCGAGGACGTCGTTCACGCGTCGCCTCCGGTGGTGTCGTGGTCGGGATGACCGTTGCCCTGGCCGGGCTTCGGTTCGGGAGCGGGGTCCTTGCCGGGTGCGGGGTCCTTGCCGGGTGCGGGGTCCTTGCCGGGTGCGGGGTCCTTGCCGGGTGCGGGGTCCTTGCCGGGTGCGGCGTCGGGGTCCGGCGCGGGGTCGGGGTCCGACTTCGGCTCGGGGGCCGCCCCGGGCTTGGTGCCCGGCGCGGGGTCGGGCTCGGGCGCGTCCCTCGGCCCGGGCTCGTCGGGGGTGGGCCCGGAGCCGGTGGCGGGTGCCGCGGCGTCCTCGAAGGCGGGCTTCGGGTTGTGCCAGGGCGCGTCCGCGCTGCGCGGGGCGGGGCGGCGTGCCGGCTCCGCGCCGGGCGGGGCGGCCTGGCCGGTCGACCCGTCCGCGGCGGAACGGTTCCGACGCGGCGGGCGGGTCGGGGTCCCGGTGTCCGGGGCCCCGGTGTCCGGGGCGGACGCGCCCTCGGGCGCGGGGCCGGCCGGGGCTTCGGGGTCCGGCGACGCGGCAGCCGCCGCGGCCGCCTGGCTCGCCGAACCGTCCGCCACCGAACGCGCACGACGCACCGGACGAGCCGGAGCGCCCGACTCCGGCGACGCGGCAGCCGCCGCAGCGGCCTGGCTCGCCGAACCGTCCGCCACCGAACGCGCACGACGCACCGGACGAGCCGGGGCATCCGACTCCGGCGACACGCCAGCCTCCGCGGCCGCCTGACTCGCCGAACCGTCCGCCACCGAACGCGCACGACGCACCGGACGAGCCGGGGCATCCGACTCCGGGGGCAGTGGGGTTTCGGGGGCGGCGCCCTCCGCGCCCGGGCGGGGGCGGCGGGTCGGGGCGCCCTCGCGCGGGGTGCGTGCCGGTGCGCCGGCGCGGGGGGTGCGGGCGGGGCGGGTGGGGGCCGGGGGGAGTTGGCCCTTGAGGGGACCCCAGTCGTTCGGGTCGGGTACGCCGGGCGGGAGCATCTGGCGGCGCTTGGGGGCGTCGGGGTCGTGGCCCTCGCCGGGCTCCTTGGCGCCGGGCCAGGCCTTGGCGACGCGCGCCGCGAGGACGAAGTCCTTGCGCAACGGGTGTCCCTCGAAGTTCTCGGGGAGCAGCAGCGGCACCAGGTGGGGGTGGTCGGTGAAGGTCACCCCGAACATCTCGAAGGTCTCCCGCTCGTGCCATTCGGCGCCGGCGTAGACGGCGACGGCGGAGGGCAGGGAGGGGGCGCCGTGCGGGACGGTGGTGCGCAGCAGGAGGCGGCGTACGCGGTGGTTCTCCAGGGAGACGAGGTGCGCGCAGATCCGGAAGCCGGTGCCGGGTTCGTCGACGGCGCTCAGCCAGTCGAAGTAGGTGCAGCCCAGCTTGTCGCGGGCGATTTCGAGCGAGGGGACCCAGGAGCCGACGGGGACGTCCACCGTGAGGACCTCGTACGCGAACGAGGCGACCGCCTCGGCGCCGAAGACGGCCGGGGCGGCGTCGGGCAGGGAGTCGTAGAGGTTCACGCGCCGGCTCCGGGGGTGGCGGGCGGGGGTGCGACCAGGCCGCTGGTGAGCTGGGTGACCGAGGGACCCGCGGCATAGCGTTCCGCGAGGGACTCTCTGGCGATCTTCTCCTGGAGCTTCAGGATGCCCTGGAGGAGGGCTTCGGGGCGCGGCGGGCAGCCGGGGACGTACACGTCGACGGGGATGATCTGGTCGACGCCCTTGGTCACGGAGTACGAGTCCCAGTACGGGCCGCCGCAGTTGGAGCAGGCGCCGAAGGAGATGACGTACTTCGGCTCCGGCATCTGCTCGTAGAGCCGCTTGACGGCCGGGGCCATCTTGTCCGTCACCGTGCCCGAGACGATCATCAGGTCGGCCTGGCGGGGGCCGGGCGCGAAGGGGATCACGCCCAGACGGATGAAGTCGTGCCGGGCCATGGACGCGGCGATGAACTCGATGGCGCAGCAGGCGAGGCCGAAGTTGAAGACCCAGAGGCTGTAGCGGCGTCCCCAGTTGAGGACCACCTTCATCGGTTCCGGGGCGAGGCGGGAGAGGACTCCCAGGCGCTTGGGTTCCGGGAGCAGCTGGGGCTCGGCGGGGCTCGCGGCCGGTGCCGGGGCCGGTGTCACGTCCATTCGAGGACGCCCTTCTTGTACGCGTAGAGCAGGCCGACGGCCAGGAACCCGAGGAAGACGAACATCTCGACGAGGGTCGTGGCGCCGTAGCCGGCGGCGGCGAACACCGTCGCCCAGGGGAACAGGAAGATGGAGTCGACGGCGAAGATGACGTAGAGGAACGCGTAGACGTAGTAGCGGACCTGGGTGTGTGCCCAGCCCTCGCCGACGGGGTCCACGCCGCACTCGTAGGTCAGCAGCTTCTCGGGCGTCGGGACGACGGGCCGCAGCAGGCGGCCGGCTCCGAAGGCCACGGCGACGAACAGCACGCCGAGGACGGCGAGGAGTCCGACGACCGAATAGCTCCGGAAATAGTCCGCGGCGAGCACGGTCACGGTCGATACCGTTGGGTCGGGCACGTCCGTTCCTCGCTTCTCGGCCACTGTCGACGGTGTTGTTGATCTGGTACGGACGGGAGTCTAGGGCCTGGGCCCCGCGGGGTGGGGTTATCCCCCGTTCACTGGCGCCTGGCTACCCCATGGCACCGGCGCCCGCGAATTGGCAGGCTGTGGCCCATGACAGTGAACGATCAAGCCTCCCCTCCTCCGGTGCGCCCGGCCTTCGACGTGGTGACGTGGAAGGAGATCGCGTACCTGCTGAGCAACCTTCCGGTGGCGCTGATCGGCTTCGTTTACACGGTTGTCATGATTTCGACGGCGGGTGGTCTGTCGGTGACCGCGATCGGTCTGCCGCTGCTCGCATGCGTGCTCTACGGGTCACGGCAGCTCGGGAAGCTCGATCGCGCGCGGGCGCGGGGGCTGCTGGGCGTACGGGTGGACGAGCCGACCCCGCTTCCCGGTCCGAAGCGGTCGGGCGGGTTCTTCCCCTGGTTGTGGGCGGCCGTCAAGGACCCGGTGGCCTGGCGGACCGTGCTGTACGAGCTGGTCAGGCTGCCGTGGGGGGTGCTGACCTTCACCGTCGCGCTGACCGGTCTGTTCGTGCTGTGGCCGGTGCTGCCGTACGTGGTGCGGGGCTTGGCGAACGTGGACCGCGCGATGGTGCGGGGGCTGCTGTCGCCCTCGGACGAGTTGGAGCGGCGCATCGCGGCGCTGGAGTCGGGCCGGGGGGTGGTCGTGGACACGGCCGCGGCGGACCTGCGGCGCATCGAACGGGACCTGCACGACGGGGCGCAGGCGCGGTTGGTGGCGCTGGCGATGGGACTGGGTCTGGCGAAGGAGAAGCTGCTGGAGGACCCGGAAGGGGCCGCGGCGATGGTCGACGAGGCGCACGGCGAGGTGAAGTTGGCCTTGCAGGAGCTGCGCGACCTGGCCCGGGGCATCCATCCGGCGGTGCTGACGGACCGTGGGTTGGACGCGGCGCTGTCGTCGGTGGCGTCCCGGTGCGTGGTTCCGGTGAAGGTGTCGGTGGACCTGCCGGGGCGGCCGGCGGAGGCGATCGAGGGGATCGCGTACTTCGTGGTCTCGGAGTTGCTCCAGAACGTCAGCAAGCACGCGCGGGCGCGGGGGGCGAGCGTCGAGGTGTGGCGGTCGCAGCAGCGGCTGCTGATCCGGGTGTCGGACGACGGGCAGGGCGGGGCACGGCTGTCCGGCGGCACCGGCATGGCCGGTCTCGCGGAGCGGCTGGGGGCGGTGGACGGGGTCTTCGTCCTGGACTCCCCCGAGGGCGGGGGCACGGTCGTGACGGCGGAGCTGCCGTGGCGCGACCGCGCGTAGGCGCTGCCGCGCACCGAACCCCGGACCCCCTTCCGCGCACCGAACCCCGGACCCCCTTCCGCGCACCGAACCCGGAACCCCGCCCGCACGCCGGTCGGGGGTTCCCGCCGTCCTGGGCCGGGCGAGGCCGCGACCGCGCCGTGGAACCGGTCGGGGTGCGCGTCCGGGTACTGGACATCGGGCGGGGGCCGCACCGGGCAGCGGGGTGGGGATAACCCCCCGGCACGGACGCCCACCTGCCGCATGGTCGGGACCGGGCCCGCGGCGGCAGGGTGGAGGCATACCGGGACACCGGGCATGACGTGAAGGGCGGGTCGGGACATGGGCAACGGCGAGGACACCGGTCGGGTGGCCGTCGAGGTACTGCGGGCGCCCCTGGCGGCGCGGACCTGGCGGGAGTTCGGGTACCTGCTGATCGGCCTGCCGCTGAGCACCCTGTACTTCTCGCTGGCCATCGCCGGCGTGAGCCTCGGGGCCGGACTGCTCGTGACCTTCGTCGGCGTGCCGGTCCTGGCGGGCGTGCTGGCGATGTGCCGGGGGTTCGGGCAGGTGGAGCGGGCCCGGGTGCGGGGCCTGCTGCGGGTGCCGCTCGCCGACCCGGCTCCGGTCCGGGCGGCCAGGAGCGGGCTGCTGCCGACCGTGGGGGCGCTGCTGAAGAGCGGCAGCGCCTGGCGGCACCTGCTGTACTCGGTGATCCACTTCCCGTGGGCGCTGTTCGCGTTCGTCCTGTCGCTGACCTTGTGGTCGGCCGGCTGGGGGTACCTGCTGTACCCGCTGTGGTTCTGGGTGATCCCCACCTTCACCGACCAGCCGGGCCTCCAGCTGTTCCAGAACGGGGACTACTCCTTCTACCTCGACTCGCCGCTCGCCATCGTGGTCACCAGCCTGATCGGGCTCGTCGTCACCCTTGCCACGCCCTGGGTCATCCGTGCGCTGACCACCGTCGACCGGGTCCTCGTCGTCGGGCTGCTGGGCCCGTCCCGCCTGGACAGCCGGGTCACGGAGCTGGAGGCCGACCGCGGGGTGGTCGTGGACACGGCGGCAGCGGACCTGCGGCGCATCGAACGCGATCTGCACGACGGGGCGCAGGCCCGGCTGGTCGCGCTGGCCATGGACCTGGGTCTGGCCAAGGAGAAGCTGACCGAGGACCCGCAGGCCGCCGCCCGCATGGTCGACGAGGCGCACGGCGAGGTGAAGGTCGCCCTCCAGGAGCTGCGCGACCTCGCCCGCGGCATCCACCCCGCCGTCCTCACCGACCGCGGACTGGACGCGGCCCTGTCGTCGGTGGCCTCGCGGTGCGCGGTCCCCGTCCGGGTGGCGGTGGACCTGCCGGCCCGCCCGGCGGCCGCGATCGAGGGGATCGCGTACTTCACCGTCTCCGAGCTGCTGCAGAACGTCAGCAAGCACGCACGGGCCGGGTCCGCCTCCGTCGACGTGTGGAAATCGGGGGAGCGCCTGTTGATCCAGGTCTCGGACGACGGACGGGGCGGGGCGGGCGTCGGTGCCGGGAGCGGGCTGGCGGGGCTGACCGAGCGGCTGGACGCCGTGGACGGCGTACTGGTCGTCGATTCCGCCGCCGGACACGGGACGACGGTGACGGCGGAACTGCCCTGGCGGCCCTGACCCCGACGGCTCCGCCCCCGCGCCGCCCGACCGCGCGTCCCCACCACCGCATCACCGCACCACCGCACCACCGCATCACCCGTTCAGGGCCCCGGCGCGCCGCGCCGCCGGGGCCCTTCGCGTTCGCGGAAACTCCCTCCGTATGCGGACGTGTTGGCCGGACCGGGCCGTTCCGGGCCACCGGGCTGGGATGCTTGGCCATGCCGGGCACGCCCGGTGACGGATGTGGGTGTGCGGACGACGAATGACGATGCGGGAGCTGCTGAAACGTGGACGACAGGGTGCGGGTGGTCATCGCCGAGGATTCAGTGCTGCTCCGTGAGGGCCTGACCCGGCTGCTGACCGACCGGGGGCATGACGTCGTGGCAGGCGTCGGGGACGCGGAAGCCCTGATCAAGACGGTGGCGGAGCTGGCGGCGGAGGACGCGCTGCCGGACGTGGTGGTGGCCGACGTGCGGATGCCGCCGACGCACACCGACGAGGGGGTGCGGGCGGCCGTGCGGCTTCGCCGCGAGTACCCGGGGATCGGGGTGCTCGTGCTGTCGCAGTACGTGGAGGAGCAGTACGCCACCGAACTGCTGGCCGGTTCCACCACCGGTGTGGGCTACCTGCTGAAGGACCGGGTGGCCGAGGTGCGGGAGTTCCTGGACGCGGTGGTGCGGGTGGCGCGGGGCGGTACGGCGCTGGACCCCGAGGTCGTCGCCCAGCTGCTGGGCCGCAGCCGCAAGCAGGACGTACTGGCGGGGCTGACCCCCCGCGAGCGCGAGGTGCTGGGGCTGATGGCGGAAGGACGGACCAATTCCGCCGTTGCGAAACAGCTGGTGGTGAGCGACGGGGCGGTGGAGAAGCACGTCAGCAATATCTTCATGAAGCTCGGCCTGTCCCCGAGTGACGGGGATCACCGGCGCGTTCTGGCGGTGCTCACCTATCTGAAATCTTGATCGACTGACACTCTGTCAGGTACGAACGCCCGAGGATGAACGGCGGCGGTATCGGCGGGTCGCGCAGGTCTGCCCCCGATGCCGCCCCCGGGGGGTTAGGAATATCCGTGTAGAGCACGACGTCCGCTGGACACACGGTCCAGCGAGATGTTCCACGATGTGGGAAACCCAGGGTTGGACATCCCCACGGACGTAGGGTTGGCCTTGGGAACGAACGCCCAGCCTCGAAGGAGGTCCAGTTCAGTGACCAGCCAGGTCAGTAGCCCGGCCGAGCAGGCCGACGGGGCCGGAGGAGCCATCGCGGGGCAGCGCACAGCGCCCCGTACGGATGGATCCGGCAAGGAAATCCGCCGTGTCGATCGTGTGATCATCCGTTTCGCGGGTGATTCGGGTGACGGTATGCAGCTGACGGGTGACCGTTTCACTTCGGAGACGGCGTCT
>NZ_JBHVPG010000012.1:93816-183976 GCF_042887545.1 Streptomyces sp. NPDC057939 | reverse complement strand
GCTTCGCGATGGCCTTCGGCCACCCTTGACCGACCGGCCCGCCCCGGAATGCCAAAGACTGTCGGGAAGCCCCCGAAGGAACGGCATGGGGGACGGATTCGGAGGGGCGGGTCCGTCAGTGATGAGGCGAGGGGCCGGGGATCGGCCCACCGGGCCTGCGGGGAGGTCGGACGGCCTGCGGCAGGGCCACGGGCCCGGCCACGGGCCGCTACCCGCCCGCCAGGACGACGAAGTCGGCCCGAGGCGTAAGTGGAGGGAGAGGCGGCCGTCCTGAGCAGGGAGGACATCGGGACAGGGGGCGTGGAACGGCGGGTAGCGGGTGCGTGCGGCAGGGGGCTGCTCTAGCGTCGAATGCAAGGGGGAAAGTCCTGTCGAGCCGGATCCGGCGCCTCCAGGTCCCGGGCCGCTCAACGATCCCGGAGAGCAGGTGCGTCCCATGCGCACGTCTACCCGTATCGCAGGTGTACTCAGCGGCCTGGCCCTCGCAGTCGGCGGCGTGGCCTTCACCGCCCCCGCCGCCCACGCGGACGTCACGGCCTGCATCAACCAGGTCGAACGGGAGCTGCAGGGCGGCGAGGCCCCCGATTCCATCCGCATGGCGTGTTACGTCGGCCTGACCGGCGACCAGGCGAAGTGCGTCACCGGACTGACCGACAGCGGCGTAACCAACGGGACCGCAACGTCCGCCTGCCGCGTGGCCCCCAAGTAGGTCACCCGCAGAGGGCGCACAGAGCACAGAGACGCAGAGGGCGTCCGGACGGTCCGCCCGCACTCCAGGTCGTTCCCGTCGTCCTGGTGGGTGGGTGGGTCCCCGGCCGGCGGGCAGTGGCATCGCGGCCGGGCCCCCGGCCCTGCCGCGAGGCCTCAGGCGTGCCCGCATGCCCGATGGGCCGATCCCCGGCCCCTCGCCTCATCACCGAGAGACCCGCTCCTGCCTCTTCGTCCCCCATGCCGTTCCTTCGGGGGCTTCCCGACAGTCTTTGGCATTCCGGGGCGGGCCGGTCGGTCAAGGGTGGCCGAAGGCCATCGCGAAGCGACGCGACGACGAAGGAGGAGCGCCCTTGACGGACCGGACCGACACGGAAGGACAGTGGACTGGCGGGCAGCCCCCGGACCACACCCGACCCCGACCCGGGAAGCACCGACCTCCCCCGACCCCGACCAACCACAACCCCACCCCCACCGAACCTCCCCACCCCCGACCCCACCGACCACCACGCACCCCCAAGGCGACCCCACCGACCACCACGCACCCCCCAAGGCGACCCCACCCCCCAAGGTGACGAGCGCAACACCCCCGCAGCTCCCCTTCCCCCCTCCTTCCATTCCGTAGGCCGTGGCCGTTGCCCGGTCGTCGTTTCCAAGGGGGGAGCGCGGTGCCACCCTCCCATCGCGCGAAATGGGACAATTACCTCCCGCCATCCGCGCCCGAAAGGCCGAGCGGGGTGGCGCGGGGCCCCGTAAGCTCCCGTCATGCAGGTGATCCAGTCAACGAAACTCGCCAATGTCTGCTACGAGATCCGCGGACCCGTCCTCGAAGAGGCGATGCGGCTCGAAGCGGCAGGTCATCGCATCCTCAAGTTGAACACCGGCAACCCCGCGGCCTTCGGCTTCGAGTGCCCGCCGGAGATCCTTGAGGACATGCTCCGCAACCTGGGCACCGCCCACGGCTACGGGGACGCGAAGGGGCTGCTCTCCGCGCGCCGCGCGGTCATGCAGCACTACCAGACCAAGGGCATCGAGCTGGACGTCGAGGACATCTACCTCGGCAACGGCGTCTCCGAGCTGATCCAGATGTCGATGCAGGCGCTGCTCGACGACGGCGACGAGGTGCTCGTCCCCGCGCCGGACTACCCGCTGTGGACCGCCTCCGTCTCGCTGGCCGGCGGTACGGCCGTGCACTACCGGTGCGACGAGCAGTCCGACTGGATGCCCGACCTCGCCGACATCGAGCGCAAGATCACCGACCGCACCCGCGCCATCGTGATCATCAACCCGAACAATCCGACCGGCGCCGTCTACGACGACGAGATGCTGCGCGGGCTGACGGACATCGCGCGCCGCCACAACCTGGTCGTCTGCTCGGACGAGATCTACGACCGGATCCTCTACGACGGCACCACGCACACGAACACGGCCGCCATCGCGCCGGACCTGCTGACGCTGACCTTCAACGGGCTGTCGAAGAACTACCGCGTCGCCGGTTTCCGGTCCGGCTGGCTGGCGGTCTGCGGACCGAAGAAGCACGCCTCCTCGTACATCGAGGGCCTCACGATCCTCGCGAACATGCGCCTGTGCGCGAACATGCCGTCCCAGCACGCCGTGGCCACCGCCCTCGGCGGCCGACAGTCGATCGAGGACCTGGTCCTGCCGGGCGGCCGGATCCTGGAGCAGCGCAACGTCGCCTACGACCTGCTCACCCGGATCCCCGGCGTGACCTGTGTGAAGCCGAAGGGCGCGCTGTACGCGTTCCCGAAGCTCGACCCGTCCGTCTACAAGATCAAGGACGACCGGCAGATGGTCCTGGACCTGCTCCGGGCCGAGAAGATCATGGTCGTGCACGGTACGGGCTTCAACTGGCCCGAGCCGGACCACTTCCGGATCGTGACCCTGCCGAACGCGAAGGACCTGGCGGACGCGGTGACCCGGATCGGCAACTTCCTGGACGGATACAGCCAGCCGTAGCACGCCTCGCGGCCCGGACCCGGACCTCGTCCCGGATTCAGCTCAACTTTAGAACGGATCCAATGTAGGATGGTCTCCTGACCACGCAGGAGGCCTCCTCATGTACGAGCCGATCCGCACCAAGCCGGTCGTCCACCGCATGGGCGGCAACCGGTCCGACTACCCGCACAGCAGCCGGGGCGAAGCCCTCGACACGCAGCTGGCGGGCCACCTCGCCGCCCTGCTCGCCGTCACCGACGAGCTCGGCCTCGACGAGAGCGCCGCGCGCATCGCCGACCAGGTGGCACGCCTGCGCGGGTCCCGGCCCACCCGGGCCGCGCACGAATCCCCCGAGGACTCCGTCGCGCTGCACCGCCGGGCCCACGACCTCGCCGCCCGCGCCCTCGTCGTCGCCGCGTCCCGCGCCGACACCACCGCCGCGATCCTCGCCGCCCAGCGGATGGACGCGCACGCCGCCGCCCTCGACTCCGTCGACCTGGCCGGCGCCCACTGACGGCCCCGGTCCGGGGCCGCGGAGGCTCCGGACCGGGTGCCACGAACCCGGCTGCCCCTGCCCGGAGCACACGAGCACCGGGCTCCTGACTGCCTCCGCGCCACGGCCCGTCCGCGCGTCGCCCGCCCTCAGGCCCCGGTCGGCCCGGGCGGCAGTACCGGTGGATCGCCCTGCGTCCAGGTGATGTGCAGGTCGGCGCGGTGAAGCCGCCAGCCCGCCGAGGTCCGCACCAGCTCGTTGTCCGTGCGGCCGCCGGAGAGGAACAGGCCGCCGTCACCGGCGAGCACATGGGTGCTGAGCTGGTTCCCGCGCAGGGTCGCGCGGTCGCCGTCCACCTCGATGACGTAGTTGGACCCGAAGTGCACGGTCCGGTCGAAGAGGCTCATCGTGGTGCGCACGTTCTCAAGGACGGCGTCGCGCCCGCGCACGAGGCCCGCCGGGGTCTCGGTGCTCGCGTCCTCGGTGAACAGCGCTTGCGCCCACGCCCGGTCGAACTTCCGTTCGTCGAGGGAGCGCAGATAGCGGTCGAACAGGTCGGTGATCTCGGCGCGGTCGGTCAGGGCTCGAATTTCGATGTGCAGGGTATCGCTGTCCATACCGGTGATCCTGCGGCCTCGGGGGCGACCGGAGCCGAGCGGGAGGCGGAGTGTGTCACAAGCCGCCGCGGGACCCGGGTGCCGGGAGTTCCCTGACGGCTCCCACCGCGGCGGACGGCGTGGGTCGGGCAGGATCCGGAAGAGCCGGCCCAGGGCCTGTCGTCGAAGTCCCGCGGCGGACGGGAATTCGACGACAGGCCCTAGCGGGGCTCCGCGGCCGCTTCCGCCGAGGCCACGCCGCACCAGGGGATCGTGGCCGGGGGCCAGACCGGGCCGAGGGCCTCGCCGCGTTCCGTCGCGCCGGGGGCCACCCCGGGGATCTTCACCAGTGCCTGGGCCGCCCGGCCGCCGGGCTCCTCACGGTCGCGGAACTCCACCGTGACGACGTAGCCGCCCGCGCCGGCGTCCCGGCGGCCCGTCACCTCGACCACGCCCACCACGCGCCGGCTCGTCGGATCGACGCGGCACGCGGTGACCCGTACGTCCTGGAGGACCGGGCCCGGGGGCGGCGCGGCGGGGCGGTCCTCGCCGCTGGCCCATACGTAGAGCCCCAGCGGGGCGAACACCAGCAGCCCGGCCAGCCCCACCAGACCGACGAGCCAGCCCTGCCACTTCAATGCCGTCACGCCCATGGAACGATCCTCCCGGCAGGCCGCCCCGCCCACCAGCACCCGCGGGCCCACACAGCATTTCGAAGTGGGACCGCCTGGACACCCGACGTTCATGCAACGCCGCGCGGAATGTGGGTTTCCGCGAGCACGCTGCACCCGTGAGACGCATCCTGGGAATCGCTCTGGCGGTCCTCCTGATCGGCGGCGTGATCGCCGTCATCGCCATCGGGGGCCGCGAAGCAGAGGGCACGGCAACGAAGACCGTGCGTGGCGTCATCGGATCGGAGAAGTCCGACTTCTTCCGCGATCCGGACGTCGTCAAGGCCCTTGCCGCCAAGGGCTACACCGTGAGGACGGAGACCTCGGGCTCCTGGGCCATGGACCAACTGGCCCTCAAGGAGTTCGACTTCGCCTTCCCCAGCAGCAGTGAACCCGCGAAGGAGATCGAGGTCGCGGCCGGCGTCAAGGGCGCGCAGACCAGCAAGCCGTTCTTCTCGCCGCTCGTCGTCATCGCCCGGACCAACGTCGCGAGGGTGCTGGCCGACAACGGGCTCGCGAGGATGACCGGGAAGAACTCCGGCACCCTCCTGATGGGCCCCTACCTGAAGGCGGCCGGTGAGGACCGGACCTGGCAGCAGTTGTCGGGCGCCGCCGCCCACGCCGAGCTGACTGGCACGGTGTTCATCAAGACCACCGACCCGGCCACCTCGAACTCGGGCGCGCTGTTCATCGCCGCCGCCTCCAACGTCGCCAACGGCAACACCGTCGTCGCCGACGACGCGGGCATCGCCCGGACCGCCCCGCTGATGCGCAAGCTGATCTCCGTGCAGGGCGCCCTGGAGCAGAGCACCGACGACCCGTTCCGGGCGTTCGTCAGCGGCAGCGGGGAACCGTTGATCCTGGCGTACGAGTCCCAGGTCGCCTCGCTCATGCTCCAGAAGCAGGCGGTGGGGAACGCCGCCGACATGGTCGTCCTCTACCCGGACACCACGGTCAACTCCCCGCACACCTTCGTACCGATCAGCGAGGCGGCCAAGGAGCTCGGGACGCTCCTGGTCGACGATCCGAAGCTGCGCGAGCTGGCGGTGCGACACGGGTTCCGTCCGCAGGAGGGCGTCGCCGAGTTCACCGCCGCGACCGCTCCGCACTCCGGCTTCCTCAACCCGGGGCTGACCGGCATCCGTCAGGTCGGCGCACCGACCGTCAAGGTCCTGATGGCGCTGGCCGCCCGCGCCAAGGGGCAGGGGGACACACCATGACGCCGACACCGCTCACCGGCGGTGAGGACGCCCCGCTCGTCCTCACCGCACCCGAGCCCGTCGCCCCCGTCCGCCGGGAGCAGGCCGCCGGCCTCGTCCCGGTGCGGGACGGGGTCCGCGAGGAGATGGCCCGCCGGGCCGGGGAGTACGTCGACTCGCTCGCCGCGATCGACGCCCGCTCCCCCGAGTTCGCGGGGCGGATCGGGGAGATCGCCGGCCTCGGTTCCGCCGACGTCCGCAGCGCCGCCCAGCAGTCGAACCGGATGCTGGAGCGGGCCGTGCGCTCGCTCGGCCGGGACGGCGAGGGCGAAGCCCAGGCCCGCGTCGCCTCCTCGCTCGTCGAGCTGCGGCGCACCGTCGAGGACCTCGATCCGCGGGACGCTCCCGTCAAGGGGGCCCGCCGGCTGCTCGCCAAGCTCCCGGGCGGCAACAGACTGCGCGACCACGTGGCCCGGTACGCCTCCTCGCAGACCTCCCTCAACCGGATCGTCGGCGCGCTGCGCGGCGGCCAGGACGAGCTGCGGCGCGACAACGCGGCGCTGCACACGGAGCGGGCCCGGCTCTGGGAGACGATGGGCAAGCTCCAGGAGTACGCCGTCCTCACCGAGGCGCTGGACGCGGCCGTGGAGCAGCGGATCGCCGACGTCGGGCACTCGGATCCGGGAGCGGCGGACGTGCTGCGGGCGGACGTGTTGTTCCCGGTGCGGCAGAAGCACCAGGACCTGCTGACCCAGTTGGCCGTGTGCGCGCAGGGCTACCTCGCGATGGACGTGGTGCGGCGCAACAACGACGAGCTGATCAAGGGTGTCGACCGGGCCGCGACGACGACGGTCTCGGCGCTGCGGATCGCGGTGATGCTGGCGTCCGCGCTGGACAACCAGCGTCGGGTGACGGAGCAGGTCGACGCGCTGCGGGGGACGACCGAGGACCTGATCCGCGGCAACGCGGACATGTTGGCGACGCAGAGCGGGGAGATCCAGCGGATCGCCGCGGATCCGGCGGTCGGCGCGGAGACGCTGCGGACGGCCTTCGGGCAGATCTACCGGACGCTCGACACGATCGACTCCTTCAAGGTGCGGGCGACCGAGAACATGGCGGCGACGGTGGAGTCCCTGACCGGCGAGTTGCAGTCGGCGTCGGCGTACCTGGCCCGTACCCGTACGACGAGCGCGCTGGAAGGCGGGGACCGATGAACGGCCGTACGGGACGACCTCGTGCCGCGCACCTGCGTGCGGCGCTCCTGCGCAGGCGGATGGCGGCGGCGGTCGCGCTCGCCGCGACGCTGCTGGGGGGAACGGCGTGCACGTCGGACGATTCCGGCGGGGGCCCCGGTGGTTCCGGGGAGTCGAAGCCGGCCGCGTACAAGGAGGGTCGGCTGCGGGTGCTGGCCTCCAGTGAGCTCACGGACATGGAGCCGGTCCTGAAGGCGGCGAAGACGGCGACCGGGGTGTCGGTGGACTTCACCTGGTCGGGCACGCTGGACGCGGTCGAGCAGGTCGCCTCGGGGAAGGCCGACGGGCGTTACGACGCGATCTGGCTGTCCTCCAACGACTACCTGCGGCTGCGACCGGAGGCGTCCGCGAAGCTCGCCAACGAGACCCCGGTGATGTCCTCGCCGGTGGCGGTCGGGGTGAAGCCCCGGGCTCTGGCGCGGCTGGGGTGGAAGCCGGAGGAGGTGACCTGGTCGGCCGTCGAGGAGGCCGTGGCCGCCGGGAGGCTGACGTACGGGATGACGGATCCGGTGCGCTCCAACTCGGGATTCTCCGCGCTGGTCTCGGTGGCCTCGGGCCTGTCGGGGGCGCAGGCGGCGCTGACGGAGGAGGACGTGCGCAAGGCGCAGCCGAGGCTGAAGGGGTTCTTCAACGGACAGAAGCTGACGTCGGGTTCCTCGGGGTGGCTGGTGACGGCGTACGCGAAGCGCGACGACGTGGACGCGCTGGTGAACTACGAGTCGGTGCTGCTGTCGATGAACGACCGGGCCGAGCAGCCGCTGACGGTGATCCGCCCGAAGGACGGCGTGGTGACGGCGCACTATCCGTTGACGTTGCTGACGTCGGCCCCGGCGGGGGCGCGGGAGTCGGGGCGGGCGCTGACGGAGTACCTGCGGGGTGCCGAAGCGCAGAAGGCGATCACGACGGGGACGTTCCGGCGTCCGGTGGCGGCGGGGGTGGCGCCGGCGGCGGGGTTGGACCCGGCGGTGCGGAAGGAGTTGCCGTTCCCCGGTTCGCGGGCGGTCGCGGACGGGCTGCTGGCCTCGTACGAGAACGAGCTGCGGCGGCCCTCGCGGACGGTGTACGTGCTCGACACGTCCGGGTCGATGGCGGAGGAGGACCGGATCGGGCGGTTGAAGTCGGCGCTCACCGACCTGACCGGGACGGGGACTTCGGGCCCGGGTCAAAGATTCAGGGACCGCGAGGAGGTGACGCTGCTGCCCTTCGGTGACAAGGTGAAGAAGGTGTTGACGCACGTCGTCGAGCCGGGGAGCCCGGGGGCCTCCCTGGACGCGATCCGTGGTGACGTGGCGTCCCTCCGGCCGGAGGGGGGCACGGCCGTGTACGGCAGTCTGAAGGCCGCGTACCAGCACCTGGGGCAGGGGAACGCCGACGCGTTCACCTCGATCGTCCTGATGACGGACGGGCGGAGCGGTGACAAGGTGCAGGACTTCGACTCCTTCTACGCCGGCCTTCCGGAAGGCCTCAAGCACACGCCGGTCTTCGCGGTGCTGTTCGGTGACTCGGACCGCAAGGAACTGACCCACATCACGGAGCTGACCGGCGGGCGGCTGTTCGACGCGACCGACGGCAACGGCTCGCTCGACGGAGCCTTCGAGGAGATCCGTGGCTACCAGTAGGGCGCTCGGCTACCTGGAGTCGAGGAAGAACCTGACCGGCTCGGCCTGCGGGCTGCTCGGGGTGGGGCTCGCGCTGGCCGGGGTGGCCGGCCCGTACTGGCCGGTGGTGGTCCTCGGGCTGTACGGGGCGGGTGCGCTGATCGCCCCGCCGGAGCGGGTGCCGCTGCCGACGGTCCCGGACCCGACGGAGCAACTGGGCGTGCTGCGCGGCGACTTCGAGCGACTGCGGGAGTACTTGGCGGAGGTGGAGCTGCCGGCCGCGGCCGGCGGGAGGTTGTCGGAACTGACGGAGCTGTACGGGGCGCTGCTCGCGCCGGGCTGGGTGACCGAGGTGCTGGCGGGTGATCCGGAGGCGGTGCACGCGCTGTCGCGGGCGATCCGTACGGACGTCCCGGAGTGCGTGGCCACCTTCGACCGGACGCGGTGGTGGACGCGGCTGGCGGCGGGCGGCGAGCCGCCGGATCGGCACCTGGAGCGGCAGCTGTCGGTGCTGTTCGACGAGGCGGAACGCCTGACGGCGGACCTCCGCGAAGCAGAGGCCCGCCGTCAGCAGACGCACACGACCTATCTGGAAGAGCGCGGACGCTCCTGACAGACCAGGCAGGTCGGTGTGCAGCGGTGGGAACCGCTTGGTCGGGGGCTCCCACGTTCGTGGCCCCGGCAGTGGCGGGGCGGGGCGGTCAGCCCAGGCGCTCGACGAGCGCGTGGTACTGGTCCCACAGTTCCTTGGGGGTGTGGTCGCCGTAGGTGTTGAGGTGCTCGGGGACCAGGGCGGCCTCGTCGCGCCAGATGTCCTTGTCGACCGTGAGGAGGAACTCCAGGTCGGCGGCGGGCAGGTCCAGGCCGTCGGTGTCGAGGGAGTCGACGGTCGGCAGGACGCCGATCGGGGTCTCGACGCCTTCGGCGGTGCCGTCGAGGCGGCCGACGATCCACTTCAGGACGCGGCTGTTCTCGCCGAAGCCGGGCCACACGAACTTGCCCGCGTCGTTCTTGCGGAACCAGTTCACGTAGTAGATCTTCGGGAGCTTCGCCTGGTCCTTGCCCTTGGCGACGTCGACCCAGTGGCCCATGTAGTCGCCCATGTTGTAGCCGCAGAACGGCAGCATGGCGAAGGGGTCGCGGCGCAGTTCGCCGACCTTGCCCTCGGCGGCGGCGGTCTTCTCGGAGGCGATGTTCGAACCGATGAAGACGCCGTGGTTCCAGTCGAAGGACTCGGTGACGAGCGGGACGGCGGAGGCGCGGCGGCCGCCGAAGAGGATCGCGGAGATCGGGACGCCCTTGGGGTCCTCCCACTCGGGTGCGATCGTCGGGCACTGGGAGGCGGGGACGGCGAAGCGGGCGTTGGGGTGGGCCGCCGGGGTGTCGGACTCCGGGGTCCAGCGGTTGCCCTTCCAGTCGACGAGCTCGGCCGGGGCCTCCTCGGTCATGCCTTCCCACCAGACGTCGGAGCCGTCCGGGGTGAGCGCGACGTTGGTGAAGACGGTGTTGGCGTACATCGTCCTCATGGCGTTGGCGTTGGTGTGCTCGCCGGTGCCGGGGGCGACGCCGAAGAAGCCGGCCTCGGGGTTGATGGCGTAGAGCCGGCCGTCCTCGCCGAAGCGCATCCAGGCGATGTCGTCACCGACGGTCTCGACGGTCCAGCCGGGGATCGTGGGCTCCAGCATGGCGAGGTTCGTCTTGCCGCAGGCGGAGGGGAAGGCGGCGGCCAGGTACTTGGCGGCCTCGGCCCCGCCCTCGGCGGCCGGCGGGGTGAGCTTGAGGATCAGCATGTGCTCGGCGAGCCAGCCCTCGTCGCGGGCCATGACGGACGCGATGCGCAGGGCGTAGCACTTCTTGCCGAGGAGGGCGTTGCCGCCGTAGCCGGAGCCGTACGACCAGATCTCGCGGGTCTCGGGGAAGTGCGAGATGTACTTGGTGGTGTTGCAGGGCCACGGCACGTCGGCCTGGCCCTCGGCGAGCGGAGCGCCGAGGGTGTGGACGGCCTTGACGAAGAAGCCGTCGGTGCCGAGCTCGTCGAGGACGGCCTTACCCATGCGGGTCATGGTGCGCATGGCGACCGCGACGTAGGCGGAGTCGGTGATCTCGACGCCGATCGCGGAGAGCTCGGAACCGAGGGGGCCCATGCAGAAGGGGACGACGTACATCGTGCGGCCCTTCATGGAGCCGCGGAAGATGCCCTGCTCGCCCTGGCCGTCCTCCGCGCCGATGAAGAGTTCCTTCATCTCGGCGGGGGCCTTCCAGTGGTTGGTCGGGCCCGCGTCCTCCGCCTTCTCGGAGCAGATGAAGGTCCGGTCCTCGACGCGCGCGACGTCGGAGGGGTCGGATGCGGCGTAGTACGAGTTCGGGCGCTTGGTCTCGTCGAGCTTCTTGAACGTGCCCTTGGTGACGAGCTCCTCGCACAGGCGCTCGTACTCGGCCTCGGAGCCGTCACACCAGACGACGCGGTCCGGCTGGGTGAGGGCTGCGATCTCGTCCACCCAGGAGATCAGCGCCTCGTGATTCGTCGGTACGGAAGTGGGAGCCGCGTTGTCGCGCGCCACGATTGCTCCTTGTTGAGGGGTTTGTTTGGTGTTTGCCCCGTGGGGGCTGCGACCCGGACGCTTCGCGCTCCGCTCATCCGGTGCCGACCGCACTCATCTGATCATCCGGTGGATGTGCGCATATGTCCAGGGGGCCTCTCACGTGAGCATGGCCACTCCCGTCAATCTTCCGTAAAGACGGGGTTCCGAAGATCGCGGGAAGACGGCTACCGGGTACCTACGGACCCGTAGGTAGCATGTGGGCCATGACTTCAGACGCCGCTGTTCCGGCCGCCGAGCCCTCCCCGGTCGTCGAGGCCGTGGAGGCGGTCGAGTCCGCCCTGGAGGCCAAGCCGTTGCTGCGCGGCTGGCTCCACCTGGGCATGTTCCCCGCCGTGCTCGTCGCGGGGCTGGTGCTGATGGCCTTCACCGACACCACCGAGGCGCGGGTGGCCTGCGGGGTCTACATCCTCACGGCCTGCCTGCTGTTCGGCGTCAGCGCCGTCTACCACCGCGGTACGTGGGGGCCGCGCGGCGAGGCCATCCTGCGGCGCCTCGACCACGCCAACATCTTCCTGATCATCGCGGGCACCTACACCCCGCTCACCGTGCTGCTGCTTCCGCCGTCCACGGGACGGACCCTGTTGTGGGCGGTGTGGATCGCGGCCGCGGCCGGCATCGCCTTCCGCGTGTTCTGGGTCGGCGCCCCGCGCTGGCTCTACACCCCCTGCTACATCGCGATGGGCTGGGCGGCGGTCTTCTTCCTGCCGGACTTCATGCGGACCGGCGGCATCGCCGTCCTCGTCCTGGTGATCGTCGGCGGACTGCTCTACAGCGTGGGCGGCGTGATCTACGGCATGAAGCGCCCCAACCCCTCCCCCCGCTTCTTCGGCTTCCACGAGGTCTTCCACTCGCTGACCCTGGCCGCCTTCGTCGCCCACTACGTCGGCATCTCCATGGCCGCCTACCAGCACTGACGGGCGGCACGTGCGGGGGCCCGGTCGCGTCGTCGCGACCGGGCCCCCTTCGTTGCGGGTCCCTTCGTTGCGGGTCCCTTCGTTGCGGGTCCCTTCGGTGCGGGTCCCCGCCGTTGTCGCGGGTTCCGTCGTCGCGGGCCGTGGGCTCAGCAGGTGCGGCCGTCACCGTCCTGGTCGAGGCGCAGGGGGTCGCTGCCGTTGACCTTCATGCGCTTCGGGTAGCGGTGGGCGGCCAGCCATTCGCAGCGTGCCTTCGTCGTCGGTTTCACCTCCGCCGGGAAGCGGGTCGGTACGCAGACGGTCGCCGTCCCGTAGTGCCGGTCGCAGCCGGCCACGCTCGGCGCGACGGGCGCCGAGTCCCGCGGGGCGGGGTTCTTCCCGGGGGCGGCCAGCTCGTTCGCGAAGGTGTGCTCGTGCGCGGCGGGCTGCTCGTCGCGGGCCGCGAGGAGCGGGGCGCCGCCGAGGTGGACCCAGGTGGCGACGGAGGGGACGCCGGCCGCGTCGACCCCGAACAGCATGTACCAGCCGGGCGGCGCCAGGTTGGGGTTGCTGGTGACGTTGAGGTCGATGGTGGTGCCGTTGACCACGGTCATGGGGAGGTCGACGAACCGCTGGTTGGGGTCGGAGGAGTGGGTGACCGCCGCGGGACGGATCAGTTCGGCCTTGGCGATGGGGCGGTCGACGGTGATCCGCTGCGTGTCCCCGTACACCCACTGCGTGTCGATCACCGAAGTGAGCCGCGGGCGCGGCCCCTTGAACAGGTAGGGCGGGGTGTAGATCGAGACGGCGTGGTTGTACGTGCCGTTGCCCGGGTTGTCGCCGACGGACATGACCCGGCCGTCGGGCAGCAGGAACGCGCCCGAGTGGTAGGTGCGCGGGATGGGGTCGGCGGCCAGGCCCGCCTGGTAGGTGTTGCTCGTCGGGTCGAAGAACGAGGCCTCGAAGACCGGGTCGGCGCGGTCGTGGAGGCCGCCGCCGGTCTCCAGCACCTTGCCGTCGGGCAGCAGGACGGCGGACACGTACATCTTGCCCTCCGCGCCGGTCTGCGGACGCTTGCCGGTGCCGGTGTCGACCAGGCCCTGCGGGAGGTCGGGGCCGGGCGTGTAGGCGGGCGAGGGTTGCTTGAGGTCGATGATGTCGGTGAGCCGGTTGGCGGCCGGGTTGGTCTCGTTGTTGCCGCCGCCGACGGTCAGGACCCGCTGGTCCTGGGCGGGGGGCAGCAGGACGCTCGCCGACTCGTCGCGCTGGTCCTTGTTCCGCAACCCCGGTACGTCGGTGATGGTGTTGGCGTCGTAGTCGTAGACGGAGGCGCCGGTGCCCGGGGTGCCGTTGCCGAAGGTGTGGCTGCCCGAGTAGAAGAGCCGGCCGTCCTGCATGAGGATCATCGACGGGTACAGGCCCCAGTACGACCACGTCTGGTTGACCTGGTTCATCGGCAGCCACTTGTGCTGCGCGGCCGAGAACCTCTCCGCGGTGACGTTGCCCGTGGAGTCCTCCTTGAGGCCGCCGAAGGAGATGACGTCGCCGTTGCCGAGGATGGTGGCGGACGGGTACCAGTGGCCGCCGTTCATGTCGTTGGTCCGGGTGTACTGCTCGGTGGCCGGGTCGAAGACGAAACTGTCCTTCAGGCCCTGGTAGCCGATCGTCCCGTCGGCGGACGGGTAGCCCTTGTTGCCGCTCATCACCAGCACCCGGCCGTCCGAGAGCTGCACGTGGCCGGAGCAGAACATGTCGACGGGCGTCGGGATGGTCCGGAACGTGCCGGCCACCGGGTCGTACACGGCGGAGGTGAAGGTGCCCGCGTTGAAGCGGTCGATGTCGTTGCCCGAGCCGGCGATCAGCAGCACCTTGCCGTTGCGCAGGACGACGGCGTGCATCGAACGGACCGGGTTCTGGGCCGGTATCACCTGCCACGCGCCCTTGGCGCACTGCTCGGCCGTGCCCGTGCAGGCCGGCTGCGGCGGGACGGCGCCGACCTCCTCCAGGGCGTAGTCGTCGGTGGTGAGGGAGCCCACGCCGTAGACGGACAACCCCCAGGCGATCTTGTCGGTGTTCGGCGGGACCGCGGGCGTACGCACCTCCGTGCGCGCCCACGCGGCGCTGACCGGCGGGTTCTGCAGGTCGGTCCAGTACTGCCAGCCCGCGGTGGTGTCGTGCCGGAAGACGGTCACCGACACGTCCGGGGTGTTCGACCTGTACCAGGCGGACAGGTCGTACTGGCGGCCCGGCACGACCGTCGGGGCGCAGGTGGTGTTCTCGGTGACCAGGGCCTTGCGGTCGCCGTCCGCGCGGCGCGTGAGGGAGACCTTCATCGCCTTCGTGCCGGTGTGCGCGTCGGCGACGGTGGCGAAGGTGAAGTCGTTGTCGCCCCAGCCCGATTTGGACCAGCAGGAGGGCATGTCGGAGCCGGCGGCGCCCGCGGTCTCGAACCCGGGGTTGCTCAGCAGGTTGGGCGGTCCGGCCGTGGCCTGCTGCGGTGCGGTGAGCAGCAGGCCCGCGGTCATCGCACCGACGGCCAGGAGGGCGGCCCGGCGCCCCGCCCTCCGTCGGATCTTCCTTCGCATGGAGTGTCCTTTCGTTGCGGCTCAGCTCCTGGTGGGGGCCTTCGCGCGGGAGCCGCGCGGCAGGTAGACGAGCGCCTCGGTGGCGACGAAGCGCAGGACGAAGGTGGTGACGAGGGCGAGGGCGGTGGCGGGCAGGACCTCCAGGCCGAGCCTGCCGACGAAGAGCGCGATCAGCGGGATGCGCAGCAGCAGGTCGGCGTTGGCGAGGAGGGCGAAGCGGCCCAGCCGGTCCGCCCAGTGGCGGTGGCGGCGGTCGCGGAAGAGGAGTTGCTCGATGAGGACGAAGTTCCACAGGACTCCGGCCTGGTTGGCGACGATCTCGGCCGGGAGGTAGTGCATGCCGGCGTGGGTCAGCAGCCACAGCGCGAGCAGGTTGGGGACGAACCCGGTGAGCCCGATGAGGCCGAAGCCGATCATCCGGGCGAGGGGGGCCGCCGAGCGCAGGGCGGCCAGGTGCGCGAGGAAGCGCAGGCCCTCGCGGGCGGTGGACTTGGACTCGCCCGCGTACCGGTCCTGGAAGACGAAGGGGACCTCCGCGGTGCGCGCGGGGCGGCAGCGGACGGCGAGCTCCAGCAGGATCTTGTAGCCGAGGGGGCGCAGGGCGTCGGCGGTGACGGCCGTGCGGCGCATCGCGAAGAAGCCGCTCATGGGGTCGCTGATGCCGCGCAGGGCGCGCGGGAAGAGGCCCTTGGCCAGCAACGTCGCGCCGCGGGAGACGGCGACGCGGTAACCGCCGGCGAGTCCGGCGCGGCTGCCGCCGGGGAGGTAGCGGGAGGCGACGACGAGGTCGGCGCCGGAGCGCTCGCCCTCGCCGACGAGCTCGGGGACCAGGTGGGGCGGGTGTTGGAGGTCGGCGTCCATGACGACGATCCAGTCGGAGGCGGCCCGTCCGAGTCCGGCGACGACGGCTCCGCCGAGGCCGCCGTCCGGGCTCGCGCGGTGCAGGACGGTGACGGGGAAGGGGCAGTCGGCGGCGGCCTTCTCGATCGCGGCGGGGGTGTCGTCGGTGGAGTCGTCGACGAACAGGACCTCGCAGGGCGGGTGGGCGGGGAGGGAGGCGGTGAGCCGGGCCAGTAGTTCGGCGACGTTCGCGGACTCGTTGAAGGTCGGGATGATCAGGGTGACGCCGCCGTCCCCGGAAGCCCGTGGAGCAGGGGCTTCCGGTTCATCCAGGGCGTGCGGGGGCCACAGGTCCTCGCTCATGGTGCTTCAGCTCCCACTCTCGGCGTCGGTGCGGCGGATCTCGATGCGGTCCTCCCCGGTGCCGAAGACGGCCACCGCGGTCGAGTGCTCCAGTGCAGCCTTCACGGTGGGCAGGTTCGTGGCGTCGCGACGCACGGTGGGCGACGAGACGACGTAGTCGATGTCCCGCCAACCGTTCGGCAGGGTCTTGCCGACGGCCGGGTCGAGGTCGGCCTTGTAGAACCAGATGGCGCCCGGTCCGGGTTCGAAGCCGTGGTGGACGGCGTCGAGCCAGAGCGCGTCGTCGACGAGGACGCGGGTGTTCGCCGGGTCGGCGACCTCGCTGCCGAGCCAGGCGGCGGCCTGCCGGTAGGGGGCGTTGGCGTCGACGGTCAGCGCGGTGCGGTTGCCCTCGTACCAGCGCGGGAGCACGTGGAGGGCCGCGGCCGTGGCGAGGACGCCGATCAGCACCCGGCGGGTGTGCACCAGCGCCCGGCGCTCCCCCGGCGCGCGGTGGCGGCGCAGGACGGCGTGCGTGACGCTCGCCGCCGCGGCGGCGAGGACCAGCGCGAGGAAGGGCAGGGCCTGGATCACGTACATCGCGGGGAGGTAGCCGGAGGGGCGCATCGCGACGACCGCGAGGATGACGACGGCCAGGGCGGGACCGGCGAGCGCGCGGGCGGTGACCGACCAGGGGGTGGTGGCCATCAGGAGGACGGCGCCGGCCAGTCCGCCCAGCGGCAGGACGGTGTCGTAGTAGAGCCAGGACCGGAGGACGCCGTGCGATCCGGAGCCCGGGTCGAGGATGAATCCGGAGCCGGGGCGGCCCATCTGGTAGGTGATGCCGTCGATCAGGGAGACGTGCCCCGCGCCGGGCAGCAGTTCGCCGTTGAGGAGGGCGAACAGCGGGTACGAGAGCCCGATCAGGGCGCAGGCGGTGATGGCTCCGGTGACGGCGAACTTGCGGGTGTCGCGGTGGCTGTGGCGCCACATCGTCACCAGCAGCGCCGGGAGCACCACCAGCATCGTCTCCTTGGTCAGGACGGCGGTGGCGGCCGCCAGTCCCGACCCGAAGTGGTGCCACAGGTGGCGGCTGGGGGACGCGGCGAGGCAGAAGGCCAGCAGCATCCACATGACGGCGAGGTTGTCGAGGAAGATCTCCCGCTGGAGCACCACGGAGAGCGGGGACAGCCCGAACAGCCCCATCGCCAGTCCGGCCGCCCAACGCGGCAGCCACAGGCGGCGGGCGAGGACGTAGATCAGTACGGAGCCGGCGGCGGAGACCGCGAGCATCGAGAACCGCATCGGCGCGACGGTCATCGACTCGGGGACCAGCAGGGAGGGCAGGTACGTCAGCCCCGCGACCTGGATCCAGCCCAGCGGCGGGTGGTCGTACCAGTACGTGTAGTGCGCGAGGCCCTCGCCCTGCTGGACGGCCCAGGCCTGGGCGAGGTAGGTGCCCTCGTCGTCGCTCAGGGTGGGGAAGTTGGTGATGTTCCAGCCCTGGACGAGGAGGATCGCCAGCAGCAGCGTCCCGCACAGCAGCAGGTCGGGGCGGGAGGAGCGGAAGCGGACGAGCGGGCGGGCCGGGGCGGGCGGCCGGGCGTCCGGGCCGCCGCGACCCCGCCGGCCCGGGACGTGCGGCTCGACGACGGCGGTGGCGGTTGCGGTGGCGGCCGCGGTGCCGGTGTCCGTGGTGGCGCTGCCGGTGGTGGTGCTGCCGGGCTGGGGATCAGTGGCCGTGGGCAGGGTGGCGGTCACCGGTGACTGTCCTCTCGGATCGCGGTGGAGGCCGTCGCCCCGGTCAGGTGGGCGCCGGTGTGGCTGGTGAGTTCCCACTCGTTGCGGCCGCGCTGCTCGCGCCAGACGGCACGGATCGCGGCGCCGGCGAGCATCACCTGGTAGAAGGGGCCGCCGACGACGAGCTTGAGGTAGTGCACGAACCGCACCCGCAGCCCGTACTGGCGGCCGAAGTCGTGCAGTCCGACGATCTCGAACACGAAGGTGACCATCGCCGTGATCATGGGGAGGAAGGTGACGATGGCGACGCCGACCGGTACGTCGAGGAACACCGCGACGGCGAAGTTGACCGGGATGATCACCCCGGAGGTCGCCTGCATGAACGGGGTCATCAGCGTGTAGCGCGCCAACCAGCGCTGACCGCGCCCGGGCAGCTGTTGCCAGTCCTTCTTGCGGTAGACCTGGAGGAAGCCCTGGTTCCAGCGGGTCCGCTGCTTGAGCAGGCTCATCAGGGAGCCGGGCGTCTCCTCCCGGGTGACCATGTCGGAGTCGTAGGCGACGACGACCTTCTTGCCGACCGAGGAGAGCCGCACGCCCAGGTCGCAGTCCTCCGCGAGGCAGTTCTGGTCCCATCCCCCGGCCTCGCGCAGCACCTCGGTCCGCACGAAGACGGTGTTGCCGCCGAGCGGGATGAAGCCCTTCTCGGCGTGCAGGTGCAGCCGGGAACGGAACCAGAAGAAGTACTCCAGGCAGTTGCGCAGGCTGTACCAGCTGGAGTGGAAGTTGATGAGCTGGACCCCGCCCTGCACCACGTCCGCGCCGGTCGCGCGGAACGCGTGGTCGACGTGGGAGAGCAGCTCAGGATGGACCTGGTCCTCGGCGTCGAAGACCCCGACGATGTCGCCCCGGCAGTGCGGCAGGGCGGTGTTGAGGGCCTTCGGCTTGTTCTTCGTCTCGTGGTGGTCGACGACGACGCGCACCCGTCCCGGCGCGCCGGCCTCGGCCCGGTCGGCGACGGCCGCCGTCTCCGGATCGTCGTGACCGACGATGACGATGATCTCGTAGTCGGTGTGGCTCGATTCGAGGAGCCGGTCGATGGTGTGCTCCAGGACGGCCTGTTCGTGACGGGCCGGCAACAGGAGCGAGAAGGCCAGCCGGTCGCCGCCGTCGGGGCGGTCGAACCGGGTCGCGGCCAGTGTCTCGGGCGTGCGCCACGCGTGCATCTGCCACCACAGGGTGAACGCGGCCATCCAGAACAGCGCCAAGGATATGGAGCATATGAACACAGAAGTGTACAAACTGTCCCCCCACGGACATGCCGCAACCCCAGGCGGCGATCAGTGAACCCCCCGGAGGCGGTGCGGGCCCCCCGGCCCGCCGCCTCCGCTTCCCCCCGGTGCGCACCCCCCAGTGCGCGGTCTCGGTCGCTCCCGAAGCCCTGAGGTTAGGCAGCCAAGATGAAGCTGAGGCGCCGCGCGGATAAAAACCACGTTTCCGATGTGATGTGTGACAACCGGAATTGACGGTACTCCGGGTGCTTCAGGGGCGAATCGTTCCCAACTGCTCCGCCAGCTCGACCGGTTCGGTCGTAGGCCGCGCGCAGACGAAGTGCCGGCACACGTACGCCGTCGGAAGGTCGTGGACGAGTGTGCGCTCGGCCAGAAGGGGGAACTCGCCGCCGCTGCCGTCCGCCGCGCGCGGCATGCCCGTCGCCACCACCGCCCCGGGAGCCGTCCCCAGCAACGCGGTCCGGTGCAGCGCTGCCCGCGCCCCGTCCTCCGGATGCCCGACGACGGCCACCTCGCGCGGCCCGTCGACGAGCGCCTCGGCCACCGCCAGGCCGTGCCCGATGAAGCGCGGGGCGCGCGGCCCGAGGGCGTGCACCACCCCGAGCGCCCGTTCCGCCGCCGTGCGGTGGGGCTCCGACCCGGTGTGCGCGGCGTACGACAGCAGCGCCCCCGCGGCGGCGGTCCAACCGGAGGGGGCCGCCGTGTCGGTGGGGTCCTGCGGACGCCTGATGAGCTGCTCGGCGTCGTGCGCGGTGTCGTAGAGCGAACCGTCCTCGGCGGTGAACCGGTCCAGGACCAGGTCGACGAGGAAGCCGGCGAATTCCAGCCACACCCCCTCGCCGGTGACTGCGGCCAGCGTCAGGAAGCCCTCGGCGACGTCGCCGTAGTCCTCCAGCACCCCGGCGTTCGGACCGACCTCACCGTCCCGACTGGTCCGGGCGAGCCGGGCCTTGCCGTCCATGTGGACCCGTACGAGGAGGTCGGCGGCCTCGGTGGCCCGTTCGATCAGGTCCGGGCGCTCGAAGTACGCCCCGCACTCGGCGAGGGCCGCGACGGCCAGGCCGTTCCAGGCGGCCACGACCTTGTCGTCCCGCCCGGGCGCGGGCCGTGCGGCGCGGGCGGCGAGCAGCCGCTCCTTGATGCCGACCAGCCGGTCGGCGTCCACGACGGGCCCCTCCTCGGGGAACTGCAGGACCGAGGAGCCGTGCTCGAAGGTGCCCTCCTCGGTCACCCCGAAGTACGCCTGCGCCAGCGCCCCGTCCTCCTCGCCGAGCACCTCCGCCAACTGGGCGGGCGTCCAGGCGTAGTACGCCCCCTCGACGTGCTTGCCGGTGACCGGGTCCGCACTGTCCGCGTCGAGCGCGGAGGCGAAACCGCCCTGGTCGGTGCGCAGTTCGCGAACCATGAAATCGGCGGTCGCCAACGCGACGCGGCGGGCCAGGTCGGATCCGGTGCTGCGCCACAGGTGGGCGTAGGCACGGCACAGCAGGGCGTTGTCGTAGAGCATCTTCTCGAAGTGCGGGACCAGCGCCGCGCCCGGCCTCGGGCGCAGCACGTAGCGGTGGAAGCCGCCTCCCACCTGGTCGAACAGGCTGGAGCGGACCATGGCCTCGCAGGCGCCCTCCGCCATCTCGCGGGCGCCGTCGGAACCGGTGCGGGCGTGGTGGCGCAGGAGGAACTCGACGACCATGCTCGGCGGGAACTTCGTGTCGCCGCCCCCGAACCAGCCGCTCGCCGGGTCGTAGTCCCGGGAGAGCTGGAGCAGGGCGTTGGCCTGGGACTCGGCGGTCGGCAGTCCGGAGTCGGCGCCCGAGCCGAGTTCGCGGCCCGCCAGGTCACGGGTGATCTTCTGCGCGACCTCCGCGACCTCGTCGCGCCGGCCGGTCCAGGCGGCCCGCACCCCTTCGAGGACCTGCATGAAGGAGGCCATGCCGTGGCGGGGCTCGGGCGGGAAGTAGGTGCCGAAGTAGAAGGGCTCGCCGTCGGCGGTCATGAACACGGACATGGGCCAGCCGCCCTGCCCGGTGGCCGCCTGCACGGCTTCCATGTAGACGGAGTCGACGTCCGGGCGTTCCTCCCGGTCGACCTTGACGTTCACGAAGTGCTCGTTCATGTAGGCGGCCGTCAGCTCGTCCTCGAAGGACTCGTGGGCCATCACGTGGCACCAGTGAATTAGTAGAAGCATAAGTGGCAGGACGCATAGCCCACACTCAAGAGGATGGGCACGTCCCGCCGCTTAGCTTCATTCATCGCCTCCTCTCCCCATGGCCACCAATCCACCGGATTGGAAGCGTGCTGGAGTAGGTAGGGCGACTGCTCGTTAGCCAGTCGGTTCATACCGGCATCGTCCCATGATCCGGACCGCCCGGCGTAGTTTTCGGGCGGCCGAGCCGCCACGGGGAAGCGCTCGCGGAGCGGCCAGCCCGAGCGCCCGCGAGGGCCGCGCAGCTCCCCCTGTCCTCCTGGTCGAAACCCGAGCTGCTCAGCCCCCATACCGCCACCGTCGAGACCCGGCCCCGACACCCTCGGCCACGTCGGACTGCGGGATCTCGGCAGCTCGACACACCGAGCGCACCCGGCGTTGATCGAAGCGGGGGCCGACATGAGGCCCATTTGGCCCGAACCGAAGAAACCTCGACGCGTTGAGTTTTTCCCAGACCTGGGATAGCTTCAGTTTAGCGAAAGGCGAGGGGGTAACCGTCCCTCGCCTTCGCCACCGCGCCGCTCCCGTCCGGGGTCCCCGGCGCGGCGGAAGGCAGGGAACCGCCCGCCGTCGACGTGCGCGCCCTCCCCTCAAAACGCCATCGGCGCCCGCGAGTTCGCACCCCCCGGGCGCAATACAGCCTGCGATCTGCTCCCTTTCGCGAGGGCGCGTGGTCACGCACAGCCGCTCCATGCTCCCGGCACGGCATCAACGGAGCGGCGTAGGAGTAGTCCCTTGAGCGCAATCAGTCACCAGCAAGCCGCAGCCTCCGCTCCGTCCGAAGAGACTGGGCCGGACGATCTTGAGCTGCGCGGTAGGCCCGCCGGGCTAGCTCCGCCGGAGGAGCTTGCGCTGCTACACCCGGATATGCCGTTCTTGATCGCGTACTCTCGCATCTCGGACGACTGGCGAAAGCACAACAAGAAGAAGGCCGCCACGTCCGCGTGGTCGGCGGGCAAGGGCGTGGCCAACCAGCACCGCCGCAACGACAGGAACGCGGCCCGCCACAACGCCGTGATCGTTCACCGGTACACGGACAACGACCTGACGGCCTCGAAGCGCGACGTGGTGCGACCGGACTTCCAGGCCATGCTCAGGGACCTCAAGCGGGGGCACACCCCCGAGGGCTACCCGGTCCACGGGATCATCTGCGTTGACCAGGACCGCGTACAGCGCACGGACCGGGACTGGGAGGACTTCGTGGAGGCGATCACCCTCGACCCGAGCCGGCGCTTCTACACCCCATCTGGGCCGATGGATCTCACCGAGGAAAGCGAGATCATCAAGACCGGCATCATGGCGGTGGTCAACAAGGCCGAGTCCATGAAGAAGAAGCGTCGAATCCGCGACTGGCACCAGGACCGAATACTCGACGGCCTTCCTCACAGCGGCCCGCGGCCTTTCGGCTGGGAAGAAGACCGGGAGACACTCCGCCGGGTCGAGTCAGACTTCCTCTCCTGGGCGATTGACGAGCGGATCAAGGGGAAAGCCATGAGCACCCTTTGTGACGAATCACGTCGGCGAGGATTGAAGGGGAGCCAGGGCGGCAAAATCGTTCCGCAGACGCTCACGCAGATGATGACCGCTCCGCGCGTATGCGGGTACCGCGCGAATCGGGGCGAACTCGCCCTAGATGATGACGGCTCCCCGATTGTCGGTATTTGGGAAACCGTGACCACTCCCGAGAAGTGGCGCGCGGTCTGCGCAACCTTTGGGCCGGGGAGCACTTACCTTGCCCGCGGATCGGGCACGCCAAAGATCACCGGGATTCCGAAGACAATCAAGTACCTCGGCTCGACCCTCCTTCGTTGCCAGTACCGCATCGAGGAGGAGCTGAACGGGGAGGTCACGACGCGCGTTTGTAACGAGGCCATGGGTGGCTCGAAGGCCGCATCCAAGCGGAGCCCGTACGTCTACACATGCGCGCGGTGTTCTCGCAACGCGATCTCCGGACCCATGGTAGACAAGCAGCTCCAGCGCTTGGTACTGGCGAAACTGAGAAAGGCTCAGGCTACTTTCATTCCGGTCAAGGTCGCGTGGCCTCACGAACAGAAGCTCCAGCAGAAGGCGGACAAGCTCGCCGATCTTGAGAAGAAGTGGCAGGACGACGAAGTTCCCGCAGACATGTTTTACCGCCTCGCCATTCCACTGGAGAAGGAAGTAAAGAGTTTGCGCCGCGAGCGGGCTAAATTCGAATTGGCGGCAGAGGTGCAGAACGAGGCACCGAACGACGTCGCCAAGAAGTGGCTTGCTGGTGAATACGACCTCTCCCAGAAGCGCCACGTCCTCTTCGAAATCTTCTCTGCCGTTCAAGTTCTGCCGGGAAAGAAGGGGAATAAGACGCCGAATCCAAAGCGGCTCATTCCTGTGTGGAAGTAGAAGTTAACCGTTGAACCGCGAGAAGGGGGCGGGGCCGACACCTGCGTGTCGACCCCGCCCCCTTCTCCATGCCCTGGGCGTCGCTGCTCGGCGTGGCCGACCTCACGCCGCCGTCGCTCCCGGTCTCGCTCCGCTCCGCCCGTACAGTCGATGGCGACCAGGAGGTTCCCGTACAAGCCATCGCCGCGGCGCTCGGACGCGCGGGCGGTGAACAGCAGGTGCTGCGCGCTCGTGGTCGGCCGGCTGATCGCTCAGGCCGCGGAAGGCCTCCGGGCGGGCGGTGCCGTGTGGCCCATCGCTCGCTCGATCGAGATCTGGATGACCACCCGTTCCGGGTCGGGGGCCGGCGTCCGGCCGTACCGCTGTCCGTAGCGCTCGACAGCGTCTTCGACGGATGCGGTATCGGTGTAGATCTCCGCCATGCCTTCGATGGTCGCCCACCGGCCGCCGTCGACCTGGCAGACCGCGACTCGTGCCGGTCCGTCGGACGCGAGGATGTTGGCCACCTTCTTGCTGGACTTGCGAGTGATGACTCGGGCAACGCCGGAGGCGGCATCGAGGGTCACACCGACGGGCACGACGTGGGGTCGGCCGTCCGCGCGGAGCGTGGTCAGGGTGCACAGGTGGTACTCGGACCAGAACTCGGCATAGCTGTCAGGTTGGCTGGATATCGCGTTTGGCATGACTTGAGCGTATAGCGGCTTTCGCCGGGAACACTGCGAAGTGAGCATGGCCACACCCCTCGTGAGCTGGGGGTTTCTACGACCCGGGATCGTAGACAGGGCGCCCTTCATGCGAAGGTTACGGATCAGTAACAGCATGTCGCCATGATCGCGGGAGTTGACGCGCTCACGTCGACCACCAAACGCGCAGCTCAGCTCCTTGATCGAATGGGTCGTGGGCGATTTGGCACAGTTTGCCATTGCGCGGGCAGCCGTGAGGCATTCAAGTCGATCAAGGACTTTCGGCCATGACTTGGCTTGGACGTCACGTAATGTCCATGGAGGTCCCCGGTAGCTCCATCGAGGCTCTTCACCTGCGGCGATGCGCTCTGGAGGGTCGGGCTGTGCGCCCGGCCGATAGCCGTGGGACGTACGGGCGGGCGGGCGGCCATGCCGCCGCCGACCTCGGGGGGACCTGGACAGCGTCTTCACGCGGTGCGGTGTCGCCCGGCTCGGGGGAGCCATCACTCGCTTGTCGGAAGGTGTTACTCACATGTGGTCACGGAAGGGCAGCCTTCGGGCAGCGGGCCTCGGCGAGGTGCCCACGAAGGGCAGCGTGGGCCGGGGCCAGGGTCTCGGCCGCTGGCGGCCGGCAAAGAGCCGGACGGTAGAGAGGGATCTGCACCGTCTGATCCGGAACGAGCTCCAGGACCTCGGGATCACGCCTCCGCTCGACGTCTTCAAGCTCTGCGAGGCCCTCAGCAAGCGACGGGGACGGCCGCTGTACCTGCGGGAGTACCCCCTGCCGAAGCCGGGCCCGTCGGGGATGTGGGTCGAGTACGACGGCTACGACGTGATCATCTACCAATCGGAGACGACCCGCCTTCACCAGGAGCACATCCTGCTCCACGAGGCCGGGCACATCCTCGTAGCGGAGCACGAGGCAGCCGCGGCCAAGGCGTCGGGCGAAGCGTCCGAGGACGCATCCGCCGAGGATGCGCCCGCTGAGGAGACAGCCGACGAGGGGACGGCGGTCTCCGTGGAGGGCTGGGCCAGCATGCTGCCGTGGTTCACCCCCGAGGCGATCAAGCGCATTGCCCACCGGTGCTCCTACGACAAACCCGAGGAGTGCTCGGTCGAGCTGGTGGCCACGATCATCCTGGAGTGGTCGTCCGTGCTGGACAGCACCACTCCCCTGTCGGACGACCCCGAGGTACGCCGCGTGGAAGCGGCGCTCACTGACCGGCGGGGGTGGCTGTAGCCGTGGAACCCCTGCTCCTGGTGCTGCTGGCCGCGTTCCTGTGGAAGCTGTACCAGCTCAAGCGCTCCCCGCGGGACAAGCCGCTGCGAGCGGTGACGCTCTGCCTGGCCTGTGCCTTGCTGTCGTACCCGGTGACGATGCCGGGCGGGAGTTCCGGCGTCGACATGGTCGCCGGCCACGGCACGGCGAAGCTGGCCCAGAACGTGCTGCTGCTCCTGGCGGTGTTCTACCTCATGTGCTTCTACCTCCACTCCGCGTCTGACGGGAAGGCGAGCTATCGCCGGGCCCGAAACGAAGGCGTGCTCGTCTCGGTCGTCATCATTGCGATCACAGTGGCGGCCCTGTCGGTGCCTCACGAGGTCTTCGCGGGCAGTTTCAGCACGGCCGACATGACGATCCCGCAGATCGCTTTCTTCTACGGCGGGGCCGGTCTGTACCTGATGTACGCCCTGGCGATGGCGGCCCGATGGACTCGCCGCTATGCCCGGATGTCCCGGCGCCCTCACTCCACGGGCCTGTGGATGGCGGCGGTGGGGCTTGGCACGATGGCTCTGGCCTGCGCGATCCGTGCGGTGATCGTCGCGGTCCGCGCGGCCGGGGTCGATATCCCCGAGCCGGTGATGGCGCCCGTGGCCTTCCTCCTGGTGGCCTCGATCCTGCTGTTCGCGGCGGGGATCACGTACTCGGCGGCGCGGGCCCGGATCTCCTCCCTACGTCTCTGGCTCCGGCACCGGCGCGACCACCGGCGGCTCGCCCCGCTGTGGGAGTTGCTGAGTGAGGCGTACCCGGAGAACGTCCTGCGGCCGGCCTCCCCCGCGGCGCTGGACCGCTGGCGGGCGCGTGGCGTCCACCGGCGCTACCACCGCCGCATCGTGGAGTGCCGTGACGGCCTGGTGGACATCAGCCCGCACCTGCTCGACGAAGGGGATGACGGGGGCCTCCTGGATGTCGACGCGGAGGAGCTGGCCGCGCGCCTGCACCGGGCTTCGTCCCGGATCGGGGAAGGTGTCCCCGCACCGCGACCGCCCGTTCCCCTGGCCATGGCTCTGGGCAGCGACCGGCAGTCGGATGTGAAACAACTGATTGCGGTGTCCGATGCGCTGCGAGCCGCGGCGTGACACGCAAGGATCAAGGAGACGGAATGCTGATCACCAGCAGGCGGGTATTGGTTGCTTCGGGGCAGTACCTGGAAGACGGCGCGGTGCTCATCGAGGGCGACTCGATCACCGCGGTCGGCCCGCGCGAAGAGGTCGAGCAGCAGGCCGGCGCCGATGTGCCTCGCCTCGGCTTCGACGGGACGGTTCTGCCGGGGCTGATCGACGCCCACGTGCATCTCGCGTTCGACGGCAGTCCGGACCCGGTGTCGACGCTGACGGACTCGCTGGATGAAGTCCTGTTCGAGGACATGCGCCGCCGCGCCGAGCAGCTGCTGAACAGCGGCGTCACGACCGCCCGTGACCTCGGCGACCGCAACGGCCTGGCGCTTCGGCTGGGTGCGACGATCAGCGAGGGTGCAGCACCCGGACCCCGAATCGTGTCCGCGGGCACCCCGCTGACGACGCCGGGCGGTCACTGCCACTTCCTCGGCGGCGCGGTCTCCGGCGAGTCCGAGGTCCGCGACCTGGTACGCCGTAACATCGCGGCCGGCGCCGGGGTCGTCAAGGCCATGGTCACCGGCGGGGGCCTGACCAAGGGCGGGCCGGCGAGCCACGAGAGCCAGTTCACCGCCGACGAACTCGCCGCGCTGGTGGACGAGGCGCACAAGGCGGGTGTGCCGGTGGCCGCGCACGCTCACGGGACGGACGGCATCGCTGCGGCCGTCGCGGCGGGGGTGGACACGATCGAGCACTGCACGTGGATGACGGACGGTGGCCTCGACCTCCGGCAGGATGTGCTGGCGGAGATCATCGACCGGCAGATTGCCGTCTGCCCGGCGGTCAGCCCGCACTGGCAGATGCTCCCCCGGATCTTCGGTGAGGAACGGGCCGCCGCGATGTTCGACCTCGTCCGGCAGATGGCCGACGCGGGCGTGCGCCTGGTGGCGGGCACCGACGCCGGAGTGCAGCGCGCAGGCTTCGACGGCTTGGTCCCGGCCCTGGCGTTCTACGCCCACCTGGGTCTGGCGAACAGCTCGATCATCGACATGGCGACGAGCGAGGCGGCAGCCGCCCTCGGCCTGGGATCGGTGACGGGGCGTATCGCCCCCGGATTCCGCGCGGACCTCCTGCTGGTCGACGGCGATCCGCTCGCCGACCTCGCCGCGCTGGGGAACATCGAGGCCGTGTTCGCGGCCGGGCAGCGCTACCAGCCGGATGCGGCTCAGTAGGAACGTCACATCGTTGCAGTGCCTGTCCCAACCTTCGCGAGTTCGGGGCAGGCACTACTTCGTGCTGGCGTCCGGGTCGACCTTCTCCAGCTCGGTGGCCAGGTCGTTCAGAATCGAGAGGACTCCAGCCGGCAGTCCCTCGGCGCCGGCGCCTCGGGCCCGGATCCGTCCCACCTTCCCCTGCTTGGCGGCGCTCATGAGCCGAAGCCCTTCGTAGACCTGGAGGACGACCTCCTCGTCCGGCTCGAAGTACATGCGCGGGACGCCGAAGACCCCGGCCAGTCCCTCAAGGACGACCAGTGCCGCGTCCTCGCTCCGGCCAGTCCGCAGGTCCTCGATCTCGGCGGCCGACGTGACCTCGGCCCTCGCGTGCGCGTTCACCGCCGCCGCGATCTCCGCGTCCTCCGGTGCTGTCCCTGCTGGGTAGGACCGCTCCAGCATGAGCCTGATCTTCTCGGCCAGCGTGCGAGGCGCCTCCTCCTGGGCGGTCTCGGCGCTGGCCTCTTCTCCGCCTGAGCTCTTCGCAAACGAACGTTCCTGTGCCCGCTGAAGCTCTTCGACGGTCACGTCATAAGCGTCAGCCAGCAGGGGCAGATAGCGATCTTTGAGGCGGCGGACGCCCTGCTCAGCTCCGGCCACGGGACCGTCGCTCTTCATGCCGATGACCGCCGCCGTGTCCTTCCGGTAGAAACCGGCATCGCACCGCAGATCCGTAAGATCCGGCGGACCGCTGCGGGGAAAGTACTTGTCGAGCGGCTTCCCCAGCGCCTTCGCGAGGGCGGGCAGCTTCTCCTGGTCCGGCACCGCAGTGCCTGCCTCCCACCCCGACACCGTCGACTCCGCTACGCCAACGGCTCGGGCCACGTCGGACTGCGTGATCTCCGCAGTCCGACGATCCAAGCGCACCTTGGCTGGATCGAAGCGGCGGGCTGGCATGGGACCCCTTTTTTGGCTGAACCGAAGAAACCTCGGCATGTTGACTTTTTCCTGGAACTGCGATAGCTTCAGTTTAGCGAAAAACGAGGGGATTCGCACCCCCTCGTCTTCGCCACCACACCGATCCCGTCCGGGTCCGGCGTGGTGGAGGGGAGGAACCCGCCCGCCGCTGGCGTGCGCGCCCTCCCCTCAAAACGCCATCGGCGCCCGTGAGTTCGCACCTCCCGGACGCCAGACAGCCTGTGACCTGCTCCCTTTCGCGAGGGCGCGTGGTCACGCACAGCCACTCCGTGCTCCTAGCACGGCATCAACGGAGTGGCGTACCACATAGGAGTGTCGCATGACCCCCACTACGGAGCGCAACCCGGAGCAGGAGATCGCTTCGGGGCCGGCTGAGCGGCTCGCCGTCCGGCTCGCCGCCATGCTGCCGGGCGCCGTCGTCGTCCACGTTCGACTCCAGGGCCCTCGGACCCTGTGGCCTCACCTGCGGCTGACTGCCGTGGACGACCGCGGCCGAACCCTCCGAGTTCCCCGCGCCCGAGCCCTAACGCTCGCACGGTGGATCATCCGGTCCTTCCCCCACGCGCAGTGGGCCGCGACGGGCCACGCGTTCGACCTGCGGACGGCCACCCTTCGCGGGCTGGAAGCGTGACGGCCGCCGTGGCTGACGCGGGCGACCTCGACGCTTCCATTGACGCCTGGGTGAGCGAGCAACTCGACGCCTCGCCGGACTGGGACCACGAGAAGTGGGAGACGCTGGGGAAAATCCTCGACGTCGAATTCTCGGTCCCCGGCGACTCGCGCGTCTATAACCTCGCTAAGCCTGTTACCGACATCTCGGTCAGCAGCGAAGCCGCGTAGTTTACGCCTCCCCGATAACGAGAGAGTTCTAAGATCTCTCGATTCCTTTTCTCGCACCGCGCCGTGTAAGGCGCCGCGTGCCGCTAGCACCATGAGGCGAAATGAGAACCACAATATCCGACCTCTCCGAGGCGGCTTTGCGGGGCGACTGGAGCCCCCTCCTCAGGGAATCCGAGAAGGCCCGGGGAAAGCATTGGGCAGAAAACGCCCGGTGCTCCGGTCGGGATACCAACATGTTCTTCCTTTGCGGGGACGGCCCGCAGTCTGAGCCGATGGAAACGGTGGAGCGACTGGGGCTCTCCCTGGTCAGGCCGCTGAACCTGTGCGCGGCCTGCCCGCTGGCGACCGCCGCCCGATGCCTGGTCGAGTCCTTGCGCGGCGACGAGGAATTCGGGATTCGTGGCGGCCTGATCGCCTCAGAACGCTCAGCCCTGCGGGCCAGTTGGCAAAAGCGCATGGACACAGATGCCGTGAGTCGAGCACTACGCGGATCAACCGCAGCGCTGAGCAAAACCGAGCGCAGTGAGGTGATTGCCCGGTTCGCGGCGAACCCCGCAATGGACGCCGCTGCGGTTGCGCGGGGGCTAGGAATCACCCACGCATACCTGTTGAAGCTGGCACGGGACCACCGACAGAAGCGCCGGACCGATCTGCCCCGAAGCGTCGACGCCGCCTGACGGCCGCGAGGAATCAATTCTATCCGCAGGGATTTCCTTGCGTCCTGGAGCTTACACATGTGTCAGAACAATGCTACGACCTCGATGCGCACCAGCCTCGGGAATGAGATCAAGAAGGTAGCACCCGATGCGGTGCTGGTCCGTGTCTTTCCGGTGCGGCGGGGATTCACCTACTTGTTCGAGCCTGATTTCTACCGGACCTTCCTCGACCACAAGACGGAAGAGGGCGTGGCTCGGCTGGTCCGCCGGACGTTCGGCGACCTTGCGGACTGGAGGGTCGCCCATGATTTCTACCTTCCGACCGGGGATCTCTACCTCACCCCGGAGCCGCATCAGAACGGATTCATCCCGGAAGACGACCAGTCTTTCGGCCTTGCACCGGTCCGGCGGATAGCGATATCGGACGGGAACCTCGGATGAGCGCGATAGCCACTGACCTCGTGTGGTCGGAGTCCAAGGCGTGCAGGGGCTCGCGGCTCGTCCTGCTGGCTCTCGCTCGGGAGGCGGACGACCAGGGGCAGGCGACCCTGCCCCTGGAGGAGATATCGCGGTTGACCGGGCTGACGGTCCGCTCGATCACGACGTGTCTGGGTGAGCTGGCATCGCTCGGTGAGCTGAGCCGCGAACGCGGCGGAGGGGCGTCCAACCCTAGCCGGTACACGATCCTCCTCGTCGGCCAGGCCGGCAGTACGGCGGCGCACGGGGGGACGGAACTTCCTTCTTCGGCCGCAGGCGTGACGGAACCCGGAAAAGATTTCCACGAAGAGGCTTCCCGGAAATCCGCGACGGCGGAGTCAAATTGGAAGTCTCTTCCCGGAGAGTCGGAAGCTACTTCCTCGCGCGTACGTGGTGGTAGTACTCCCTACGGGAGTACTACCACCACCAAAAAGCAAGCTAGCTTTGCTGATTCAAATCTCCGGGAAGTTTCTGCCGGACAGGAATCGGTCGAGGTCCCGGAAGGCGCCCGGGAGCTGGTGGCGGCAATGTCCGGGGCCGGGATGGTCGTCGGATGGCGGCTGACCGGAGCGGAATGGGACCGGGTAACAGCTCTCGCAGCCCGTTGGGGCCGCGAACGGTTGGTCGAGATGGTCGCCCGGCGCTGGAATTCCGAGCGTCCGCCGCTGTCCGCCCGCTACCTGCTCCGCATCTGGGCGGACCTGCCCGATCAGGCCCCGGAACCGGCGGTCCGGACCAACGTCGTCCCGCTGCGGAGGCAGCCCGGGACATGGGTTCCGTTCCAGAACACTGCCCAGCCCAGCGCCTACCAGAACGGATTTTGATCATGGCTCCGAACCCAGAGCGCGCGGGCAGCGCCGCATCCCTGCGGGCCATGGAACGGATACTCGCAGCGAGAGGGCTCCAAGCCGTGCCGGAAGCGATTGACGACGATTCGCCGGAGGAGAACCCGGGCCACCGGCAGTGGCACCGCCGGGCCCGCGCGGAGTACGCCCTGGGCCGCTGGAGCGCCGCGACACCGCCCCGGTACCGCGACGCCGACGCGAGCCTCCCGGAGGTGCGAGCCTGGGCCGATCGCGCGCTGACCGACAACGCCGCCGCCGGTGCCCTGCTCTTGACCGGCCAGACCGGCACGGGCAAAACGCACGAGGCTTACGGCGCGTTGAGGATGATCGCGGCCGGCGGACCGGACCGGTACGAGCTGATCGCGGTCAACTCCGCCGACATGTACGGCAGGCTGCGGCCCTCCCAGGTCATGGGCGCGGCCGAACGCGAGCTTCGGCGGCTCAGCGAGGTGCAGTACCTGCTGCTGGACGACCTCGGCACCGCGAAGGCGTCGGAGTGGGTGGAGGAGGTGACGTACCGCCTCATCAACTACCGCTACAACCACTGCCTGCCCACCGTGATCACGTCCAACCTGCCCGCGAGGGACGAGAGCGGGCCTGACCTGACCGACTTCGTCGGGGCCCGGGTGGCGAGCCGACTGGCCGAGATGGTGACCAGCCTGGTCCCGATGATCGGTTCGGACCGTCGTCGCGGTGGGAGGGCGGCCTGATGCCCGTTCGACTGCAAGGGGCGGCACCGGACGCCGACCTGTCCACAGCCTGTGCATACGTCGGCCCGCTCAGCCTCTACGCGAACCCGTTCACGGCCGGGGACCGCAGTCCCTCCGTGGCCGGGCCCCCGATGGACCCGGAGGAAGCGGTGGACCTGTTCGCCGCGACGCTCCGGGGACCGGTGGGCCGCCGCTACGCGGACGAGTTCGCCCGCGCGCTCCGCGGCCTCGACCTCATGTGCACCTGCCCCCTCGACGTGCCGTGCCACGCGGACGTCCTGCTCCACCTCGCCAACGCCCCCGGCCACAGCGGCACGATCACCACCAGCAACTCCACGGAAGGCCCCTCGATGCCCCACCCGATCATGGTCTCTGCGGCCGAACACCTCACGGCCGGAGAGAAGCGGCGCACCGCCGCTCGGGAAGACGCCTTCCACACCTGGGGTCCCCGGTCCACCAAGGCGGCGGCCGACTTCGCTCATCGGCTCCTCGGTGCTGACGCGGCCACGCTGGAGTGGCAGACGATGGGCCTCCTGTCGTTCGAGGAGCATCTCCAGGCGTTCGCCTCGCTCGACACCGTCGGTGGCCAGCACTTTGAGCTGTACTTCTCGGACCAGGGCGGCACGGAATCCATCACCCTGCGGGTGTCCTGCATGAGCTGCCCCAGCCAGCACGTGCACGAGGTGACCTCCCTGGAACAGCTCGGACAGCTGCTCTCCCAGACCCCGGCCTGGTCGGTCATCAACCCGCGCGAGGGGGGCGACCGCTGATGTCCCACGCACACATAGCCCCGGTCACCGACAGCGCGGAGTCCGCGATCACGCTGCGGAACATGACCCTCTGGGACCGGACGGCGATCGTCCTCCTGGGCGCGGCCGGCTTCGCGTTCTCGTACGACGCGCTGCGGCAGATCGCCGTAGCGATTCACGCCCGGGAGTCGTTGAGCTACCTCTTCCCGATCTTCATCGACGGCTTCATTGCCTACGGGGTCCGAGCGATCGTGCTGCTCCGCCACCAACCGTTCCTGTCCCGCCTCTACACCTGGTTCCTGTTCCTGGCCGCAACCGCGGCGAGCCTGGGCGCGAACGCTCTGCACGCGATCACGCTGAACCGTGGTCCGCAGTCCGCGCAGTCCGCGCTGCACCTCACGGACAGCGTGGTCGCGGTGCTGTCGATGCTCGCGCCGCTGGCACTGGCGGGCTCGGTCCACCTGTACATCCTGATGGCGCGGACCGCCGAACTGTCCGTCCGGGACGGGGCGGACGGTGGTCCCGGACCGGTCCGCGAAGGTGTCCAGGACTCCGCGACCGGTGCGCAGGTCCCAGGGACCGGTCCGCTGGAAACTGGCGCGGCCTCCGGGGCTCTGTCCGCTTCGTCCGCTCCGTCCGGGACGGCCCAGATGCCTGTTGACCTGCGGAAGCCTGTAGAGCAGAGTCCTGAGGAGTCTGCTGCGGCAGGTTCGAAGGCGCGACCGTCCGCCAGGCCGGAGCAGTCGGACGACGGGCAGGGACCGACGGACGGGCAGCCCTCTGGGAGGTCCGACCGGGAGGCGCCGGTGCCCGTCCCGGCGGACACCGAGGCACCGGTCCCGGCCTTGGTCCCCGACCCCGCGGACGGCGGCGGACCGTCCGTCCCGGACGACGCCGAACCGCCGCAGGACCGGGAGGCCGATGACGAGTGGCTGGAGGACCTGATGCCGGTGGCCCGGGCCGCCTACCAGCAGAGCGGACGGATCAGCCGTGACGCGATCAAGGAAGCCGTCCGCCAGCGGCAGCCGATCAGCAACGACCGGTTGGGCATCCTGCTGGCCCGGTTGAAGGACGAGACGGACCAGCGCGTGAGCGCCCCCGCCGCCGCCTCCAGCGCCCTTTGGTGATCTCATCTCATTGGAGCCGCGCGGGCGCTGCCCCCACCGCAGCGACCGCGCGGCCCCGTCGACAAGGAAGGACCGGCCATGTGGCGACGCCGTCAGAACCGCACGCAGGAGACCGCCCACTCCGAAGGCGTGCACGCCGCGTCCGCGCTCACGGCGCACCTCCAGAACGGCGGCCGGCTGGTACCCGTCGAGCTGACGGACGTCCCGCTGGCCGAGGGAGAGACCGCCTTCGCCGACGTGTGGTGTCCGGCCGCCCGCTTCTACCGGACTGACGTGGCCTATCCGAGGTCGACGGGGTATTGGGAGGACCACCCCACCTTCGGCCGGCAGTGGGTGCCCAACGCGCTCGACGCCCGGCGGCAGCGCGAGGCCGAGGCCGCCGCCGAGCCGCAATGGCGTGACCACACACCGGCCCGCGTCGTCCTGACCTCGACGGGAGTGCGGCTCAGGCCGACCGGATCGGTGGACTGGATGCCGTTCGACCACTGCCTCCTCACCGACCTCACGGCTGGGCCGCACGGGCTGGTGCTCTCGTACAGCACGTGCGCCCCCCTGCTGGTCGCCGGGCCTGCCGCGCCCTGGCTCGGAGCGGCGATCGAGCACATCCGCCGGGCCGGATAACACAGCCCCACACCGAGAAGCCGGAACCTAATTCCTGGAATTAGGTTCCGGCTTTTTTGTTGATTCGAGTTGTCCGCAGACCCCTGCGAGGATTTAGGCACGGCCAACGCCACAAGGCGTTTTCGGCCACTGGAGCCCCAAAAATTCGGGCTCCCCTTTTTCCGAGAGGGGCTGATGGCCTTGATATGAGCGACTGCCTTTCGCCCACCGTCCCCCTGGACTATGTCGCGGACTGACGGGCGCCGGGAACGGCCTCTGACCTGGATAAAGGTCTGCCGGTGAGACCAGCGAACAGCCACCGGACCGGCGCGGCGCAGAGCCGCCCCCGGTCCGCAAATTCTACGGCGACCAACCGCCGATAAAGCCCGCAGAGGCAATCCCCCTCCTCTGCGAAGGGGTGTTGCGGCCTCCCCCCTGGGGCCGCAACACCCGCTCTCTCAAATCCCCCCTGCACCGAGATTGTGGATTCCCCATGCCTCGATCCAGCCGTTTCATACGCATATCCACAGCCATGGGCATCGTCGGCGCACTGGCCGTGCTCTCGACCGGCTGTTCCAGCAGCCCGGAGGCTTCCCCCCGCTCCTCGGCAGCCCAGTCGAACACCATCTCGGCGGGCTCCACAAAGCCGACCGCGGTCAAGCCCACAGAAGAGCCGTCGGCACCGCCGAACGCGGCTCTGCCGGCGGACGTCACACAGACCGCGCGTGCGTTCACCACGGCTTACGCCGAGCACGATGCCCGCGACGGCAAGGACACCTCGTTCGCCGACGCCGGAGTCAGGGCGGCGCAGTTCGCATCCGGCGACCTGGCGCCCATCCTCAGCCAGAAGCGCCCGGGCCAGGAAGCGGCCTGGGCCGCGCTCCGCACGGAGCAGGCCCGGCAGACCGTCGAGATCACCGCCACCGCGATCCCCGACGGCGCATCGGCTCCGACCCGGGCCGTCGCCCTGGTCCGGGTGAGCTACACCCTCACCACGACCCCGGCGTCCGGCCCCGCGCGGCAGAGCGGCGAACAGCTCGCCCTGCGACTTGAGCACACCTCCCAGGGCTGGCGGATCACCGCCCTGCCCTGGGCGTGACGGGGCCTCGATGAACAGCAGCTCGAAGTTCGGCCTGGGCCTCGTCTCCGCCTTGCTGGTCACCGGCGTTGCCCTGCTGACCACCTTCGGCGGGGCCGACAGCGCCTCCGCGAAGGAGACCGGGCCAGGCGGCGGCATCAAGACGGACGCACCCGTTCCTGGCTGGGTCCGCGACCTCATCAACAAGCACGCGGGCCTGTGCCCGCAGGTGACGGCCAGCCTGCTGGCCGCCCAGCTGTACACGGAGTCGAAGTTCGACCCCAACGCTGTGTCCCCTGTCGGCGCCGTCGGGATCGCGCAGTTCATGCCCGGCACATGGACCGAGCACGGCGTGGACGGCGACGGCGACGGACTCAAGGACATCCGCAACCCCGCCGACGCCATCGCAGCGCAGGCGCAGTACGACTGCGACTTGGCCAAAGACGTCAAGGACGTACCGGGCGACTCCACCGAGAACATGCTCGCCGCGTACAACGCCGGCGGCAGCAACGTGATCAAGTACGGCGGCATCCCGCCGTACGAAGAAACCCGGAACTATGTCCGCGCTATCCGCGACCTGGCGGCCCAGTGGGCGGACGCCGTCCAGCCGAACCTCCCGGCCGGCAAGGGAGCCGCCCGCGCGATCTCCGCAGCGAAGACCGCGCTGGGGACCTGGTACCAGTGGGGCGGCTCCTGCTCGTCGCCGTACACGGGCATGGGCGGCTGCGACTGCTCATCGCTCACGAAGATGGCCTGGGCCTCTGCGGGCGTGAACCTGCCGAGGGTGACCTACGACCAGGTGCACGCCGGAACGGCCGTCGCCAGCGTCTCCCAACTGGTCCCGGGTGACCTGCTGTTCAGCGTTCCCGGCGCGTCCGGTCCGGAGCACGTCGGCATGTACATCGGCAACGGCGAAGTGATCGAGGCCCCGCGCACGGGCCTCCAGGTCCGCATCAAGCCACTCAGCTTCTGGACGCCCCAGATCATCGCCATGCGACACGTCGGCTGATCGCCACAAAATCCCTCATTTCAGCCCAAACATATAAAAGGGACCAAAAATGCACAATCTTCTGTCTGTCGCAGCCGACCCTTCCCTCCACATGAACCTCGCTGCCGGGGTCGACGTCGTGACGGGCGTGAAGCCGGACTGGGGCCCCTTCGGAAAGCTCGGGGGGACCGTAAAGATCATCCTGGGAGTCGTGGCCGCCGTCATCCTGGCCATCGGCGTCGGAGCATTCCTCATCGGTATCGGGAAGAGTAAGGGCTGGTTCGGTGAAGGCCATTCCAGCATGGAGAGTTCCCGCGGTAAGGGAATGATGGTCGGCGGCATGGCCTGCATCTTCCTCGTCGCGTCGCTCGGAACCATCGTCGGCATCACATATGGCATGGGTGTGTGACCCATGGCCTCCCAACGCAACAGGAGAAACGATTCTCCCCGGGCAGCCCGACCGCCCCGGCGCGCCAAGAAGCTCACGGGCATCGCCGCCGGCGGGGTCGCGGTCGTCACCGCGGCCGGGGTCATCGTCAGCCTCGCCACCGGCTCCCCCTCCACACCAGCCTCCTCGGCACCCGTACCCACCCACGCGGCCCCGCAGGTGAACGTGGAGCGCGCCCGCACGGTCGACGGTGTCCCCGTGGGCTACCCGCACACGCAGGACGGCGCTAAGGCGGCGGCGGCCAACTTCACCGTGGTCGGTGGCCGCGCAGCCTTCCTCACGAACAGCGAGCGTCGGCACCGCGCCGTGGCGGCCATGGCCGCTCGGGACGCCACCGACGCGCTCGGCAAGAAGGCCGACCTGGCCGCCGCTGAGGCGGTCGCGGCTCTCCGCGGCGACACCACGGAGCTTGCCGCCGGCCAGGCCATCGCCCGCACCGGCATCCTCTCCGCCCGCGTCCTGGGCTACGACGACCGGGGAGCCATGATCCGACTGTGGACCACGACGGTCCGCGGCAGCGCCGCCGGGAACGCAACCCCGAAGGCGGGGTACCGCTCGGTGACGGTCACCCTCGTCTGGGAGGCCAACGACTGGAAGCTCAAGGACACTGCGAGCACTGCCGGGCTGGTCGCGCCGATCGACGCGCGACAGGCGGCCAACGTCGCCGCCGACTTCTCCGGCTACGTGCCGGCCGCCGCAGACGATCCGGTGGTGACCGGCGCGATCCGGTCGGACGGCTTCCCCGCGCCTTATGAGCAAAACGAGCGGGGAGCTCGTGCCGCTACGGTCAGCGCCGTCATGCTCTACGGCGACACGCGCTTCTTCACCGACGAGCAGTGGCGGCACCGAATGCTGGTGGCCACCGCAGCACCGAGCGTGCTCAAGTCGGTCACGTCGGACTCCGACGCGACGGCCCGCCTCGTCGCGGAGAACCGCGGGGTCGGCACGGACGGCAAGTCGGCGGACGGCAGTGAGCTGATCACCAGGACGGCTGTCCTGGCGACCCGCACCATCTCGCGCTCCAGTCAGGCCGCGAGCATCGAGCTGTGGACCGCTTCGGCCGGCGGGGTCGCGGGCAAGGAGGAGACCCACCGACCGCAGGTCGCCTTCCTACGGATGACCGTGGATCTCGTCTGGGCCGATGGCACGTGGAAGACGACCGCCGTCACCCCGTCCGCGCCGCTCGTTCCGTCGCCGCCCGCGATGCAGCAGGCGGACTCGTCGGACGCTTTCGCCGAGGTGGGGGGTGCCGGGAATGCGCCTGCGACTGCGTGACGACGCCCCCGGTCTGCTGCGGGTGGAACGGACCACTCCGAGCCGCTGGCGACGCAGGCTCCAGACCATCGCCATGGTTAACGTCGTCCTGGGGTTCGTCTTCATCCCCTCCGCGGTGGCGAATCCCTTCTGCTACATCCCGCTGGTATGTGAGGCCAAGGCGGCGATCGACTTCGTCAAGGACCCGCTCGGCTTCCTGTTGCAGAAGCTGACGGAAGCCAACATCTGGTTCTTGCGGAAGATGTTGGAACTGATCCAGGCCACCACCAAGATCGATCTGACCTCCCCGGGCTTCTTGAAGCAATACGCGATCATCTTCGCGGCCTCTTGCCTGCTGACCGTGGCGCTGTGGCTGATCGCCGTGGCCAAGCGGGCTGTCCGCGGGGTTGGCATCACCACCGCCATCAGTGAGGCGATCGGCTTCCTCTTGCTCCAGTTCACCGTCAACGCGCTGACGCCGGGGGCCCTGGCACTCCTGCTCAAGGCCATCGATGAGGTGACAGCGGTCTTCGAGCCCTACGCGACGGAGAACTTCAAACCGTTCCTGGAGAACGTCCTCACGGTGATGGCAGCCAACCCGAGCGAGGGTGTGGGGCAGCTGCTGGTGGTCAACCTGATCATGCTGGCCGGCGCACTGCTGATGTGGATCGAGCTGCTGATCCGCAGCGCCTCGATCTACGTGGCCGTCGCCCTCGGCCCCATCGTCAACGCGGGCCTGGTCGACAGGGACCTCTGGGGCAAGAGCAAGAAGTGGTTCGGCGCCATCTTCGCCATCGGCTTGTCGAAGCCCGTTCTGTTTGCCCTGCTCGGCCTGGGTGGCGCCGTCCTGAGCGACACAACGGGCTCCATGTCCGACCAGGTCTCCAAGACTCTGGTCGGCGCGCTGATCCTCCTGCTCGCAGTGTTCGCGTCGGCCACGCTGTACAAGTGGTTGCCGGAGTTCGGCGACCACATGGCACAGCTCCACCATGACCGGAAGACGGCTCAGTCCTCGGGCCCGGCCGCCGCGATCGACGGCCCCGGACAGCACGCGAACCGGGCGATGAACTCCCGGGTGCAAGATGCCCTCGTGGGCGGCGGGAAGTCCGCAGGCGCGAAGGCGGCCGGGGCCAAGATGGGCGGCGGAACCGCCGCCGCTGGCGGGCCCCTCGCCATGGGTGCGGCCGTCGCCAAGGCCGGGCTCGACATGGCGAAGAACAAGGCCGCAGGCTCCCCCGGCGCGCAGGGTGCAGACGCCGCCAACGGCGGCCTCGGCTCCGATCAGTCTCCGGGCCAATCCGAGGACAGCGGCCCCACCGGCGCACCGGGCGCCCCCACGGGCACCTCCTCCAGTCCGGTCGTCGGCTCGGGCCCGGACTGGTCAGCGGCCGGCAGCCACGCGGCGTCAGAAGCTCCGGCCACCGCCCACTCGCAGGGCGGCGGTACCTCCGGCCCGATCGTCGGCCCGGACCCGGCACCCTCCGGTGGTGGCGTGTCCGACGCTCCGGCCACCGCCCGCCCGCAGGGCACGAGTTCCGGTCCCGTCGTCGGACCGACCCCGGCCCAGTCTTCGGCGCCGCGGTCCCGGATGGCGCTCAACTGGGACGCATTCGCCGGAGGCTCCTCTGCTCCGGCCACCGCACGGCCGGCCCCGTCCCCGACGGCACCGACCCGCCCGGCAGCACCGCACTCCTCTCCCTCCCCCGCACCACGACCCACCTCGGGCCCCGGGCCCTCCGTCGCGCCCGCGCCGCCTTCGCGGCCGACCGGCGGACAGGCACCCGGCCGGCCGGACCCCACCAAGGACCGATGACCCATGTCGACTCGTACGTATCAGTTCGGAAAACACCGCCCGACGGGCCTGGTGGGCCGCCGCGACCTCGGCGAACAGGTTGTTCTCGGCAGCGGCGCCGTGATCGGTCTGCTGCTCGGCTTCGCCTTCAGCGGAGCCACCGCCCTGGCGGCGACTGGCCTCGTGCTGCCCATCCTGCTCGCCCTGGCGCTCGTGTACGCCCCCTACCGGCCGAAGGGCACGTCCCAGAGGCGCTCGATCTACCGGTGGTGGCGGATCAACCGCTATCACCGCAAGGCGCTCAGCCGTACCGGCGGTGTCTGGGTGTCGCCCGCCGTTGAGGCCGGTGTGCGAAGGGACGGAACTCCTCCGGACGCCGCTCTGACCGAGCCCGAAGGCATCGCGGGCATGACCTGGGTGCCGGTCACGGTCCGCGGGCAGCAGGCCGTCGTCATCCTCCAGCCGGAGGCCGGCTGCGTCACCGCCGCCTTGGAGGTCACCTCTCCCGGCCTGGGCGGCAAGGACGTCGGCGAACAAGTTGTCGCACTGGAGCGGTGGGGCGAGGTACTCGACGCCTTCGGCAACGTCGAGGAACACCCGGTCAAGCGCATCCAGGTGCTCGCCCGGCAGATGAAGTCCGACCCGTTCGCCCACCAGCGCTTCATCGCGCAGCGCGACCAGTCCGCGGCAACGGCCAACGCCCCGCAGTGGCTCAAGGACTCGTACGACGAGTTGGCCAACGCGGTGTCCACCAGCGCCGAGGAGCACCGGTACTACATCACCATCCACGCGAAGTTCACCCGGGACCTGGCGGCCGAGGGCTCCGCCCGGGGAACGGGTGACGACGGGATCGCCGCCGCGATGGCCATCTACCTGGACGAGCTGTGGTCCCGCTCGGAAGATGCCGACCTCTCGGTGGTCGCCCCGCTGGACGAGGGCAGAATGACGGCCTTCATCCGCAACTCGTACGACCCTGACCACGCGATCTGGGACACCGATCTCCCCCGAGCCCACGCCTTCCCCCGCAACGTCGATGTCCGGCAGGGCGCCCACGTGGCCACCCGCGCAGCGGGGAGCACCGAGAGCTGGTACCACGCCACGGCCCACGTCATCAGCTGGCCCACCACGCCCGTCGGCCCCGGTTTCCTGTCGCCGCTGCTGATCGGGATGCCCGATGTGATCCGCACCTTCGCCATCACGCAGCAGCTGGAGCCGAACGACAAGGCGGTGGAGCGCATGTTGGCGGAGGACACGAACAACCAGGCGGAGATGCACCGCGACCGTCAGCGAGGCAGGAACATCGACCCCCGCGACCAGATCGCCGCGAACGCCACTGGTTCCCGGGGCATGGCACTGGCCGCCTCCGGCGCGGCCGGCTCCGCGGTCGTCGGCTACATCACGATCTCCGCCCGCAGCATCGAGGAACTGGAGCGCACCAAGCGCACAACCGCGAGCCGTGCCCGTAACTCGAACCTGCGGATCGAGTGGCTCGACCTCGAACATGCCCGTGCCTTCGCGAACACCCTGCCCCTCGCCGGAGGCATCAAGTGAGTGACCTGCTGAACCTCGCCCCGCTCTCCCCGATGCACCAGACCGTGCGTCGTCCGCTCTACACGGAGACGACCACCAGCCAGGCCCTGTACCTGCCGGTGGCACCGCCGACCCTGGGCAGCGCGGGCGCGATTATCGGCCGCGAACTGTATTCCGGAAAAGCATTTATTTACTGTCCTTTCAGCGCATTCGGCGACGGCCTGCCGGGTGGAAACATGATCGTGATGGGGGATACCGGACGCGGAAAGAGTTCCCTCACCAAGACCTACGCCGCTCGGCAAATTCGCCTCGGCCGGAAAGTCGTCGTACTGGATACGAAGGAACAGAAGGAGCGGGAGGAGGGCGAATGGGCAGCCCTCGGACGTTCCCTCACCGGCAAGGCGCCGGTGAAGTTCGCTCCCGGTGGCGGGTCCGGCGCCTCTTGCATCAACCCGATGGACCCCGCCATCTCGGGCAAAAGGCAGACGGAGCTGGTCAGAACAATCGTTGAGCTTGGCCTGGGCAAGACCCTGGACGAGTTCGCCGGCTCCGCCCTGCGGATCGCCATCCGCCGGGCCCACTACCGGGCGGACTCCCTCGGCCGCACGCCCGTTCTTGCGGACGTCGCCGATGCGCTCCGGGCGCCGGAGGAGTCCGACGCCGTCGCGAAGCAGCGGACGCGGGACGAACTGCTCGCCGACGGCCTCGAAGCGAGTTACGTGCTTGACCGGCTGTGCGGCAGTGAGCAGGATTCCACCGGCGACCTCGTCGGCATGCTGGACGGGCCGACCAGCCTCGGCGTTGGCCTCGACAGCGACATGGTCGTCTTCGACCTCACCAAGGTCCCGTCCGGCGGGGTCGCCATGACCATCCTCGTCGCGGTGATCTCCGTCTTCCTCGAAGAGGTCTGGCTGCGTCCCCTGTGCGAGTGCGGTACCGAGCCGAGCCAGCACGAGCGCGTGGTGGTCGACTCGGAGTCCGGCGCCTGGGAGGTGGGGCCGAACCCGGCGATGGGGTGCCGCCGCTACAGCCAGCGCAAGCGCATTCTCATTGCTGAGGAAGCGTGGCACATTCTCGGCACCCCGCAGCTGGCCGCCCTGCTCGAAAAGTTCCTGAAATTCGCACGCGGCCTGGGATTGTCGTGCATTTTCATTGTCCACCACCTGTCAGATATTGACGACTCGCCCGAGACGCAGGCGGCACTCAAAATGGCCGATACCGTGGTCATTTACTCGATGAAAAAGGCCGAAGCGGAAGCCACAGTATCCAGACTGGGGCTGCCATCCTGGACGGCGGACCACATTGTGCGTCTGCGTCGAGGTATCGCCCTCTGGGTGGTGGGAGAGGTTATCTATCCCGCCGTACAGCATCTGCTGGTGGTGGCCGAGCAGCACCTGTGTTTCTCCTCCGGCTCGATGACCGACGTCTCCTCCAGTTACCCGGACGCCGCATGAACGGCTCCCGTCACCTTTTCGCCGCTGGCCCCGTCCAGGCAGATCCGGAACGGACACGCTCCATGATGATCACCAACACCGGGACGCCGGTTCCGGCCGACCACCACGCGGTGCGGCGGGACATCGACCAGCTGCACGCCGATGCCCTCGCGCTCGCCCGGCGCACGAAGGCGCTGGCCACGGTCCTCGATCACGGGGACTACTCCGCGGCCGGAGGTCGCGTCCGTAGCGCCGTCACCCACCTGTGGCGTGCGGCCGAGGACCTCCACCGGGCGTTCCACCAGTCCCCGCCTCGATGCGCCGGGCCCGATGCGGCGATCTCCCAGCTCTGCGGCCGGCGCATGCGCTACCTCGCTGCCCGGGCCGGACAGCGGGCCGCGTAGTGGACATCATGCCCAGCGGGGTCTCCGTGGCCCTGTACGCCATCGCGGCGGTGTGCGCGGTGACCATGGCCGCCGTCTGGCTCGTGATGAAGCGGGCCACCCGCAACGCCGGGTTCGCGGACAAGGGCCTACTCAAGCGGCAGTTGTCGGCCGCGGCCGTCCTCAAGGCCACGGAGATCCGGCCCTCTCTTACGCGCGGTGACGACCGCCCGCGCCGCCCGGCGGTGGATCTGGCGAAGAAACGATCCGCCGCCCGCTGACCCCTCCTTCCCCCCTTTCTCGGAGCACGTCATGCAACACCCCCACTCCCCGTACGACTTCGGTTACTCGCTGGGTGCCTCCCAGCGCCCGAAGGGCGTGGATCTGTTCTCCCGCGCCGACAAGGCGTGCCGGGTCATCGGTCCCATGGGCTCGGGCAAGACCCTGCGATTCTTCGCCCCGACCATCCGCCGGTGGCCAGGGCCCGTCCTCGCCACCTCCACGAAGCCCGACCTGGTCGAACTGACCCTCGACGCCCGGCGAATCGGCGACCGGCCCGTCCTGGCCTTCGACCCGCAGGACATCGCGCCCTCCGTGCCGAGATTCCGGTGGACACCGATCACCGGCGCCGCCGAAACCGAGACCGCGATGATGCGGGCAAAGGCGTTCATCGCCGGCTCGCGCACCCCCGGGGCAGCTGCCCAGAGCAGCGAGGGCGCCGCCTTCTACAAGGGGCAGGCGGCCAAGATCCTCGCGGCGTACTTCCACGCCGCCGCCCTCGACGGGGCCAGCCTGGAATGGGTGTTGAAGTGGGCGCGGAAGCTCACCGACCCCGCGCCGATCGGCATCCTGAATGCCCATCCCGGAGCTGGCCCCGGCTGGGCGGACATGCTGCGAACCGCCACCACCGGCGACAGCCGCACCGTCGGAAATACGGCGAGCACTCTGGACGCGGCCCTCGAACCCCTCATGCACGAGTCGGTCGTGCAGGCCCTGCTGGGGGATGGCGAGGCCCCTACGGACTTCACCGAACTCCTCGACGCGGGCGGCACCGTCTACCTGCTCGGCAAAGACTCCGAGGTCAACAGCGTTGCCCCGCTGACCACCGCGATCACGGAAGACCTGCTCGACATCGCCGAGGCGCACGCCATCGCCTCTGCTGCGGGCCGACTCGACCCGGCACTCCTTGCCGGGTTGGACGAGGCGCCGAACATCGCCCCCATCCCCAGCTTGAGGCAGCGCGTCGCCGACGGCCGTGGACGCGGAATCACCGTGATCATCGGTCTCCAGGGTTGGGCATCGGCCATCGCCCGGTTCGGCGAAGACACCGCGAACGAGCTGGCCTCGTTCACCAACAACGTCGTGGTGTTCGGCGGGACGAAGGACCCCGGCTTCCTCAGGGACCTGTCCGACCTGTGCGGGCAGGTCGAACGCGAGCGCACCACCAAGACGACCAGCGGCGGCGACCGCGGGAGCCACTCGACGGCCACCCACATGGCGCTGGAGCCGGTCCTGCGGGGCGACGAGATCAGGTCGTTGCCGGAAGGCCATGCGCTCGTGCTCGCCGACAACCTGCCGCCGGTGATCACCCGTCTCGACGGGATGTGGACCTGGGAGTCCTGGCCGGAGATCGAAGCCCACGTCCGCCAGCTCCGCGAGGCGAACGAGTTGGAGCGCCGTCGGCGGTCCGCTACGAAGAAGAAGCAGGCCGCGGCCCACGCCGCCGCCTGGGCCGCGAAGGGAGCCGCCGCGTGACGAATCCACTCGCGCGATTCAAGCCCTTCCCCGAGCCACCCGCGCTGATCCTGGAGTACATCGCGGAGCGGAGCGCCGAGGAGTCGGTGGTCGACGGCCCCCCGCCGTGGGATCTCGGCGCCCTGTCGGCAGAGCTGATCGAGCCGATGCCGGCCTGGCTGGACGCGGTGTGCCGCTGGCTGAACGAGGCATACGCCTGGCAGCCGCAGGACGTGATCCCGCCCTGCTGGAAGAAGCATGAGGGGCTGGGATACGAGATCGCCGCCCTGGCCTTCGCCCGGGACGACGCCTACGCGGACGCGGGTTCCACGATCGTCTGGCATGAGCAGTACGACCGGTTCCTCAGCCGCATGAACAAGGCCCTCGGCAAAGCCGGCGACGAGTGCCGCCTTGGACGCCACGACGACCGGCCCGCACGTTTCCAGCTCGCTGCCTGGACCGACGAGAACACCGGAGCCTCCACATGGTGACCTCGGCCTCCCATGTCGTCCTCGACATCGACCCGCAGCGCGGCCTGCTCGCCAGAAGCGGCTGGGAGCAGGTGGAGGCCCGCGCGGTACTCCGCGATCTGGGGTGGGAGTGGCAGGAGGAGCTGCACGCCCTGGTCCCGCCCACCGACACCCCGGACGTCGACGCCGGAGTTCAGGCCGTGGAACAGCTCCACCTGCACGGGTACCGGACGGGGTTCGCAGTGGGCCGGTTCGGCGCAGTCCGGCTGACCCTGGATCGCGCAGAACAGGTGCTCACGACCGTCACCACGCAGGGGGCCGTCGAACCGCACAACGACTTCGCGCCCGTCTCGGAACCGGCAAGACGCCCGTACGCGGCGTACGGCGAATCCGCGCATACTGAAGCAATCAGGCTGGAAACCCCGAGCGCACCGCCGGTTTAGGTGCACGTCAGCCCGGCGGGCAGCAATCACACGAGTGCTGCCCGCTGGGCCTGTTGCTCCACGAAATCCTCGGGTGGGAGCGGGCCACTGCCATCTACACTTCAGACTCGGCCACCCGATTCAGGAGCCGTGTTGCCCGGCGAAGAAGCCTAGGGCGACGGTGCCGGCCCCGAGGTAGCTGACCAGCTCTCGGGGAGAGTTCAACTTCGCCCCTGGCCTGCCCCACATCGGTGATGGGCTCCGCGCGTTCATCGCCGAGAAGGACCGACGTCCAGACCCGCTCCCGGAGCTCGGTGATACACGGGCCGCAGGCGAACATGGGAACTTGCACTTCCCCGACGGCCGCTGGACCGATCCACAGGACACGGGTCCACTGCTGGCCGCAGTACAGCCAGCAGAAGCCCTCGGCCCACGGGCCGCCAGCGTCGCCCTGGGCGTACGCGATGATTCCAGGGACTACGAGCACGTCTAGGTCGAGCACTGGGTGTTCTCCAGTCGGCGACCACGCGGGGTGGTCGGGTTGTCGGGCACGGCTGCCGGATGCGCCTGCGGCCGTCAGGTTGGCCGCAGGCGGATGTAGGTCAAGCCGGGCGCCCGGTCGAGGTCCAGGGTGAAGCTCTCCACCTCGACCGTGTCGCGCGGCAGCGTGAGGGTGTAACCGTTGCCCGTCCAGGTGATCGGACCGGCCGAGTCAAGGTGGTCCGGGCTACCGCGGCGCCACAGGTGGAGCATGCTGCCGGTGCGGGTGAGCCGCAGGATTCCCGGAACCTGGTCGCAGGTGAAGCGGCCAATCTCGCGGTGAGGCTGGCCTTCGCTGGCTTCGCGGCCTTCTTCGGCGTCCTCGGTCGGGCGGCGCGCGGACTCGGCGGCGGCCAAAGGCGCCAGTTCTTCCAGGCCGCGTCCGGGGTGCTCGTCCAGTCGGCGGAGCACGGCGGCTACGGCGTGGCCTGCGGCCAGATCCGTGGTGTTGGCCAGGCAGACGACCCGCTGTCCGTCGCGGGTGAGGTGGGTGGCCGCGGAGAAGCCGTGTTCGTGGCCGTAGTGAAAGACGGCGGTGCGTCCCGGGCGGAGGTCGGCGTACAGACCGGGTCCGTACAGGTGCGGCTGGTGGTCTGCGGCCTGGTAGTCGACTTCTCCCCCGTACGGCAGGGAGCTTTTGCCCTGCTGCCACTGCTCGTGGAGATAGCCAAGCCAGCGGTTGAGGTCGCCAGCGGTAGTGAACAGGGTGCCGGGGCCGGGGAGCGCGACGGGGGGCTGTGTGTGTCGCCAGCGGTCGCCGGCGGGCCGGTAGGCGGCTGCGGCGTCGGGGACGATGTCGCGAGGGTCGGCCTGGTACCGGGTGGCGTTCATGCCGAGCGGGTCGAAGATCCGGCGGCGGGCGAGGTCGGGCAGCGCGATGCCGTGGACGGTTTCGAGGAGTTCGGCGAGCAGGAGGTAGTTCGTGTTGCTGTACAGGAACTGGCCTTCCGGTACAGCACGTTCGCGCTGGCGGTAGGCGAGGGTCCGCAGGTCATCGGCGGTGTAGTGGTCGAGGTCGCGCATCCCTGCGAGGGAGAGCAGTGATTCGGCGTCGCGCAGGCCGGACGTGTGGGTGATCAGCTCGGCGATCGTGACGTCTGTGAGCTGGAGACGCAGGAGCAGGTCAGCGGCCGGCTGATGGAGGTGGATCAGGCTTTCGCGGGCCGCGAGCAGGACCAGGTGGGCGGTGATCTGCTTGGCGACGGAGCCAGCGTTGAAGGCGGTGGCGGGGCCGATCGGGACGTGGTGTTCGACGTTGGCCAGGCCGGTGTGCCAGAGGACGGGGTTCTCGCCGGGGCGGTGGACCAGCAGGGTCAGGCCCGGGGCGTCCGGGCGGTCGGTGCTCACAGGGTGAGCGCCTGCTGGTGGACGGTTGCCAGCCGTTCGCGGAGGTCCTCGTCGCTGACGAGTTCGAGGGCGCGCGGGTGGTCGGCGGCGGTGGCGGCGAGCTGGGCGCGCTGCTGGTCGAGGTAGGCGGCCAGAAAGCGCCGCACGTCGCCTTCGGCGTGCTCCAGGGCGCGGGCGGTGTAGATCATGGTGAGGGGGAAGGCCCAGCAGGCGTGCAGGAAGCCGAAGGCGGGCCGCATGCTCTGCTTCCACGGGGAGTGGAACTCGCCCTGGTCGCCGATCTTGCTGCCGGTGGCGGTGAGGGCGTCGTTGAGCCAGTTGTGTCCGGCTTCGTGGATGAGGTCACGGCCCAGGACGGCCGGGTCGGCGACGTGGTCGAGGAAGACGCTGCCGGGCAGGCGGGTGATGGTCCAGCTGTCCAGGGTCTGGCCGAGCTGCTTGGTCCGCAGCAGGACCACCACAACGGCGTGGGCGGCGAGCAGTTCGCCGAAGCCGGTGGCCTCGGCGGTCGCGAACGCGTCGGCCGCCAGGGTGCGCAGGGGGCCCGGCGCGGGTTCGGTGCCGGGGCCAAGCACGTAGTAGGGGGTCTCGGAGATCGGGGAGCGGGGCAGGTCGGTGAGGTCGGGGGTGACGATGACGCGCGGGCCGAGGACGGTCGAGGTGGAGTTGGTGGCGGCGCCGGTGTGGGGGTTGGCGGTGTACCAGTCGAAGGTGTCCCGCTCGTGGGAGCGGGCGGCGTTCTCGGCGCCTTCAAGGGCGTGGTGGGCCAGGCTGTAGTCGGCGGCGATGCCGAGGCCCGAGGGCTGGGGCCGGGCGTCGGGGTTGAGGATCGTGTGGATCTTGCGGGTGCGGTCCTGGTGAAGGCGGCTGATCGGCGGGAAGCCGAAGAGGGCGTCGTGTTCCACGTACGGGCTCCTGTTCGGGTGCTGGAGTGGGCCGGGGCCGGGCCCGCCGCGGTCGGGTCCGGCCCCGGGTTGTTCACCGTCGGCGTTCAGTGCGCCGGGTGGTCAAGGGTGTTCAGGCGGCGTCGCCCTCGGCGGCCGGCCAGCCCTCGGCGGAGACGCTGGAGGTGTGGGCGGTGGTGCGGACGTCCTCGTCCTCGCCGCGCAGTTCCTCGACGGCGTCGAGGAACTCGGTGATGCGGTCCATGTCGTGATCCCTCTGGTTGTCGGGGTGGTGCTGCTGGATGCCCGTCGCGTCGGTGCTCGGACAGCGGGCGGTGATCTCGCCCTTGGCACGGTGGCCTCCCCGGGTTCAGTGCCGGACGGTGCGGGCAGCGGTGCGGAGGGCGGCGGCGAGGTCGCTCATGGCGGGGCGGTCACCGGGCTGGTCGGCGAGTGCGGCGACGACCAGCGTTCGCAGGACGGCGGGGATGAGGGCGAGGTTGGCGTGGCCGCCGAGGCGGGGGATGTCCGCGCACAGGTAGCGGTAGATCAGGACGGCGAGGCTGAACACGTCGGCGGCAGCAGTGGCCTGGTGGTAGCCGGTGATGTACTCCGGCGGCCAATGGACTTCGGGGCTGCGGTGCTCAGGGCCGCGCTTGGCGGACAGTCGGCGGGCGGCGCCGAGGTCGGTGATCAGTCCCCGGCCCTGGTGGATGAGGATGTTCTCCTGGTAGACGTCCCGGTGGACGATGCCGCGCTGGTGCAGGCCGGTAAGACCCTCGGCAACGTCGGCGAGGATGTCCAGGCCCTCACCGGTGTCCTTGTAGGAGGTCATGAAGGTGCGGAAGCTCCCGCCGTCGCACAGCGGCATGGTGTACCAGTCGAACCGCTCGCCGCTTCCCTGGTCGAGGAGGGGCACGACGTGGTCGGCACCGGCGGCGGCGCTGGTGAGGTCGGCCTCGTGGCGGAAGTCCTCCCGGGTCAGCGCGCGTTCGGCGTCGGACAGCTGCGCGTACCAGTAGAAGCCGTACGCGGCGGGCCGCTGCTCGGCGGGGAGTTCGGCCAGGACGTGGTTGCTGCCGAATCCGGCCTTCACCACGACGGGCTGCCGACCGGGGAGGCGGGCGGCGGCCAGGGTGCTGGCGCGGGTGAACGCGAGCAGGTCGAGCACCTGCCAGCCGTCCGCGCGGAGCTGGTCCAAGACCGCGGCGGCGGGGTGGAGGGGGTTGAGGTTCATCGGCTCGCTTCCGTGGTCGAGGTCGAGGGAGTGGAGTCGAGGTGGGTGAGGCAGGCGACGGCCAGCTGGTCGAGGTCGGCCTTGGTGGCGCAGGGCCGCTGCCAGACCTCCAGGCCGGTGCAGCGGCTCCAGACAGTGGCCGCTTGCCGGTAGAGGTCGGCGAGGCGTGCGGTGGTGTCGGGGTGGTCGGTGAAGCGAGGGGCGGTCTCCCGGCCGGCGAGTCGGGCCTGGCACAAGTCGGCCTCGGTGGTCAGCAGGACGGTCAGCTGCGGCCGGGCGCGGTGCTGCTGTGCGAGGCGCTCGACGTACTCGGCGACCGGGCGCCGCTGGACCAGAGCGAGCAGGCAGGCGGTGGAGAGGCTGAGCCGGTCGGCGATCACCGGGCCGCGCACGAGGGCGGGGGCAAGGTTGAAGCGGGCGTGGAGTGCGAGGTCCCGGCAGGCCGCTTCGGTGGCTTCCTCGGGGATGTCGGCGCTCTGTCCGGCCCGCAGCCGCACGAGGGTGCGGGTGGCTGTGAGGGAGAGCCAGGAGAATTGGCCGGTGTGGTCGAGGTGGATGCCTCGGGTTCGGGCGTCGGAGAGGAGTCGGTCTCGCAGGGTGCTCTTTCCGGCGCCGGGTAAGCCTTCCAGGGCTATGAGCAAGGGTGTCAGCTCCCCGGTTCGTCGGCGGCGAGCCAGCTGATGAATTTCGCGCACCGCCCGGCGGTGACCGGCAGGGTGCCGTGGGCGAGCTGGGAGCCGTACAGCAGAGCGGTGCCCGGGGCGGGCGCCACGGACCAGCGGGTGCGGGGCATCTGCTGGAACCAGGCCGCGGAGTTGTCCGCGCCGTCGTGGGCCAGCCACATGCCCTCCGCGTAGCCGTTGGCCGCCGCGTCGGGGGCCTGCCGGTACCAGAGGCGGTCATCGGAGGCGGTCTCGACGTAGAAGTCACCACCGGCGTCGGGCTGGGTGATGACGACGCTGATCCCGGCGATCTGGCGGGGCCAGGCGAGCGGGTCGGGGGCGATGCCGTCGAGGTGGCTGGTGATGTGCTGACCCGGGCCGTACTCGACGTACGTCCACGGGCGGCACACGGTGATGGAGGGCATGACCCGGTCCAGGGCCGGGCGGGCGCGGTCGAACGCGGCCTGGAGGATCTTCTCGGCGGCGTCCGGGATGCCGGGGATCTCGACGCGGCCGGCGGGTTCGTAGACGGCCATCGCCTGTTCGTGGCTGTGGCCGGGGATCTCGTGGATGGAGGTACGGCGCTCGTCCCCGAAGCGTGCGCCGTCGTCGGCGACGATGCCGTGCATCAGGGCGGCGAGGCGGAGCCGCTCGGCCGGGTCGAGGAAGCTTTCTATGCTGCCGACGCCGACGGTCTCGGCTATGTGGATCACGGGATGGGCCTCCTTGCTTCGAGGACGCGACGGACGTCGTCCAGGTCGGTGCAGTGGTTGAGCCAGCTCACGACCGGGCTGCCGCCAGCGGACAGGGGGTCGCGCCACAGGGCGAGGAGTTCGCCGGTCAGCGGCAGCTCGTCCGGGCCGGGCAGCAGCCAGGCACCGGCCGTCTCGGCCGGGGCCTGGGCGGGGCAAGGCGCACGGTGCTGCCGGACGAAGATCCGGGTCATCCGAGTGGCGGCAGCGTCCCGGCACGCGGCGCGGGTCCGTTCGTGCGGCCCCGGCCGGCGGTAGGCGCGGTGCTCGGTGACCAGCCACGCTTCGGCGACGGCGGCGGCCGAGTAGGCGACGCGGCACGTCGCACAACAACCCGGGCTGTGTGACGGGCACCGACCGGCGGGTTCGCCAAGTTCGGAGGCGACCTCATCGAGGACCGCCCACGCGCTGTCGGCCAGCAGTGCGCCCACCTCCGGCCGCACGCCTGTCGGCGGGGAGCGGTGGTTGCAGCACGGCGGACCGGCGGCGGCAGCGGACGGCGCGAAGGCGGATTCGATGAACAGGGCGTGGAAGTAGACAATGCGTCCCAGGAGTTGGTGGACGGCCACCTGCCATTCGGGCCTCATGCGGTCACCGCCGGGTACACCTCGGCGGCATGGTCAGGCAGCGGGCAGGAGCACGCGGTGCCCATCGGGTCCTCGGCCGTCAGCGTGTCGGTGAGCGCCCGGGCGGCGGCGTCCAGGTGCGCGAAGTAGGTGTCCCAGCCCTGCCTGTCGGGGCGGAGGCTGAGGTCGAGGACCGGAACGGTACTGCGCGAGGTCTCGCAGGTCAGCTCGGAGCGGGTGACGCGCACCTCGATGCCTTCGGGCAGCGCGGTGGCGGTGGCCGCGCGGCACAGGGCCGCTGCGGTGCGGGCATACTCGGCGCGGTCACGGGGCAGCAGGCCGACCCGCAGTTCGGCGGGTTCCAGGTCGAGACCGTCGTAGCGGTGGCCCTGGCAGCTGTCATACGTGATCAGGCCCCAGCGGGCGGTGAGGACCTCGGCCAGCGGCCAGACTCGGGGCTCGATCGCCTCGCGCCACTTCGGGTGGGCGGGGTCGAGGTCGTCGGCCTCGTGGACGCCGGGCAGGCCGACGGTGTTGATGTTGCCGTGCACGCTGGCGTGCAGCCTCACCTCCGCGCGGGTCGCGGCGGGGTCGTCCCAGCGGGCGGTGAAGGCGTTCACGTCGCGCATGCTGTTCGGCGTGCGGGGGTGCCAGCGCAGTGTCCGGCACCAGCTGCCCTCGGGGTTCGCGGGCTGGGCGAGAAGGGCGGCGGTGCCGTCGACCATGCGCATCCGGTGGTCGCAGTAGGCGTCTCCGGCCGCGGCCGGGTCCTGGCGCCACCGGGTGGCGACGCAGCCTCCGCCGCAGGTGTCGCGGTAGTCGCAGGTCGTGCACTTGGCCATCAGCGCCTTGCCCTGGTCCAGCAGCAGCGATCCCTGCTGGAGGGCGACCAGTTCGTGCTCGTCGGTGACTTCGTCCAGGCTGGTCAGGCGGGCCTGGGGCCACGGCAGCTCGTCGCAGCTGCCGAACCGGTTGTCCGGGTAGAGGGTGAAGACGTGGTCGCACTTGAGGTCGGAGAAGTGGCAGAAGCCGGTGCCCAGGCCGCGCAGCCGCCGGATCGTGGAGACGGCCGGCTCCAGCTTGAGGCGGGTGAAGTACCCGGAGCTGATCCAGTGCGCGGTGGCGGCCAGCACGAACTCCGCGTACTCGTCCGGGTGGATCGCCCAGGTCGGTGCGCCGTCGCTCTTGAGTGCGGCCTGCTGGAGCAGGCGGCTTGCCGGGATGCGCCGGGCCCGCACCGTCGTGGGGCGGCGGATGGCGCTGTCGAAGCACGGCACGAAGCTGACCGCGTTGACCGCTTCGAACCCGGCGAGGTGGTCGAGGACCGGCGCCGCCCGGCCCAGAACCGCCGGGGTCACCGCGGCGATGACGCCGACCTTGCGGCCCCGCCGTCCCAGCAGCTCCAGGGCCGCCGCGACGCGCGGGTAGACGGCCTCGCCGTCATACCCGACGCGCCAGGTGTTGCCCTGGGCGTCGCCGTCGAGGGAGATGCCGATCTGTAACTGCGGGTAGAGCGCGTCGAACAGGTCGAGCCACTGCCCGTCGAGCTGGACACCGTTGGTCTGCATCGACACCCGTACGACCTGCGGGAGGGCGGCGAGTTCGCGCAGGATCTCGGCGATGACCTCGCGGCCGGCGGTGAGCGGCTCCCCGCCGTGGAGTTCGACGGTGAGCGGGCGGTTGCGGAAGAGGCGGGCCAGCTGTCCGATCTGGTCGGCGCCGATCCGGGCTCCGCCGGGCGCGGCCTTGCGCTTCTCGTAGCAGTAGAGGCAGTCGATGTCGCAGGTCTCCCCGCGCAGCTTCACGATCACCGACACCGCTGTACGGGTGTCCTCGGGCTCCAGGCTCCGGTAGAGCCGGTCGATCGGGTGGTGCTGTTCGGTGGTGCGGTACATCGGCTGCCTCCCATGCTGCCGTGGCCGGGTGGTTAGTCGGACAGGCGTCCCAGCAGGGCGCCCTGGCCGGACTGGAGGATGTGCGCGGCCTCCAGCGGAATCCAGAAGCACTCGAAGTGGGTGGGCTCGCCTTGGCCGTCGTGGTCCTCCTGGCTCATCCACCGCTCCGGGGTGGACTCGGTGAGCTCCAGGTGGAAGACGTGCCGGTGCTGGATCTCGAACCGGTACGGGCTGATGTCGTACTCGGTCTCGCCGAGCTTCCGCACGATCTTGAAATCGGCCAGGCCGGTCTCCTCCCGGGCTTCCCGCAGCGCGGCGTCCTCCGGGGTCTCCCCCGGGCGGATGCTGCCGGCCGGAACCTGGATGCCGACCTCCTCGTAGCCGTAGTCGGTGTGCCGGAACACCAGCAGCCGCCCATCGCGCACGACGTAGACCAGCACCTTCTCCTTGGTGACCTTCTGGGGCATCTCAACAACCTCCACGTTCGGGAATGATCAGCTGGAATGCCCCGGGCCTGCGGCGCTCCAGCGACTCGTCCGGCCTCCGGACGGGAGGCGGGCAACCCACGAGTCTAGTTCTGCTGATACAGCGCCAACTGCCAGTCAGCCAGAGGCAATAGACCATTCAGTCAGGCGTTCGACGCGAGCCCCGGCCACGCTCCGATACCCGTGTACGACCGCAGTCGGAGCGGAGGTCGAACCAGACCTCCTTACCCTGCGGGAGGACCTGGGTCCCCACCTCGTTCACGAGGTGAGCGAGCAGATACAGCCCCCGCCCGCCGATGGCCTCCCGTGTCGGCTTGCCGGCCACCGGCAGCCGACCGTGGAAGTCGGTGACTCCGACGCGGATACCGTCTGCGGTCTCACTCACCAGCAGTTCACCCCCACCACCGGCGTGACGGAGGACGTTGGTCAACAGCTCGGTGACTCCCAGCTCGGCCAAGTCGCTGAACTCGCTCTTGCGCCACATCCGCAGCTGGGCGCGCACGATCTCGCGCACGCACCCCATCGACTCGGGCCGGACCACGGGTATGACCAGTCGGAACTCACCGAAATGATCGACAGTCCCGACGGGCATGGACCCTCCCAGATGGCTGCGGACACACCTCTGACCGTTGCGCTCCGTGCCGAAAGGGGCACTCTGCGCTTGGTGGAGCTTCGATGATGACCCGACCGTGGCAGAAGGGCAAGATGCCCAATGAGGAAAACCTTTCCTTTTGGCGATCTGTCATATGCACGTGCAGGCACGGGTACTACGCTTTCCCAGGGGCAACAGCCGTGCCGGAGCGAGGAGGTGTCATGCCCGTACAGCCGACCCCGCGCCGGAGGCGCCTGGGAACAGAGATCCGCCGGGCCCGCGAAGCACTGGGCTGGAGCCTGGACGAGGCTGCCCAACGACTCGGGTACAGGGCGCTGTCGACCGTGAGCAAGATCGAGAACGGGACGCAGGGGGTCAAGCTCCAAGCCCTCGCGCACTTCTTCGAGGTTCTACAAATCCAGAACGAGGCCCAGCGCGAGCAGTGGCGCGAGCTGGTCCGCCGGGCAGGCGAGCCTGACTGGCACCAGCGCTACGAAGGAGTCGTTGACGACCCGCTCAGCGACTACCTGACCGAGATCGAAGAGGCCCTCGAACTGTTCCACTGGAACTCCGGCTCGCTGCACGGCCTGCTCCAGACCTCGGACCACGAGCGGGCCGTCATCGAGGGCAGCCGGGCCTGGACCACAGCCGAGGACATCGAACGCTTCATCGCCATGCGCGCTGAGCACCGACTGGCCATGGCCAACCGTCACCCGCCGCTGAAGATATGGTCCGTGATCCCCGAAGGACTCCTCCGGCAAGAAATCGGCGGACGGGCCGTGGCCAGGGCCCAGGTCGAGCACCTGATCGACCTGCTGAAAAGCGATCCGAACGTCACCATCCAGGTACTGCCACTGAGTGCCGGCGCGCACGCGGGTATGGACGGACCGTTCATGCTGATGTCGTTCGCCACCGGCGGTGACACCGTCACGATCGAGGCGACCCGCGCACGTCTCCACCTCACCGACCACGAGTCGGTGGAGGTCTACCGCACCACCAGCAACCACCTGAAGTCGGACGCCTTCGGCCAGAAGGAATCCCTGTCCCTGCTCAAGACGATCGCCAAGGACCTCGCAGCATGAACACGACCGACCTCGACGCCGCCCGGCTCGCAGACCAGCTCGCCGGAGCCGAGTGGCAGACAGCCAGCAGCGGCGGCACCAACTGCGTGGAGGTCACTTTCCTGGATAGCGGAATGGTCGCGTTCCGCGACTCGCTCAACCCTGAGCAGCAGCCGCTACTCATCACCGACAGGGGGTTCCAGACGTTCACCGTCGGCATTCTCGGCGGCCTGCTCCAGGGACCGAAGCCGCTCGACGCGGACGCGATCACGGCGACCGCCAAGAACTACCTCCCTCCCGATTGGCTGGCTGGGCAACTCACCGAGGCTAGATGGCACTTCCCAGGGCCAGAGAGCATCGGCGTGACGTTTCTTCCTCGTGGTGTCACCGTGTTCCGCGGGCCGGACAGCACTCAGGAGCAGCACGTCCTGGTCTTCGCTGACTCGGAGATCAGCGACTTCTATGAGGGCATCAGAAGCGGCAAGTTCTACCGCAGGCAGGACCTGACACACAGCTCTCCGGCCCCTCTGGCGCTCGTTCACTGAGCGGCGTCCCGGGGCACCGGAGGGTTCCATTTCGTGATCATTCAGCCGCGTCGCTCCACACGAGGCCGTTCCCGAGGAACATCTGCCAGCGGGGTGACCGCGCGGGCACCGTCCAGAAACGAAGCAGTGAAGGGGAGACCAGTGAGTCAGTGGCAAGACTTCACGACGGGCGAGCGGATCAAGATGCTCAGGGGAAAGGAGACCCAGAGCGACTTGGCTGAACGGTCCGGGCTGTCGAAGCACACGATCCAAAAGGCCGAGCAGGACAAGAACGTCTCGTTGCCGACGCTGCTTCGTCTCGCGGAGGCCCTGCACTCCGATGTGTCGGTGATCCTGGGACAGCAGGCGCCACGGCGCGGGATGGGGCGCGACGATCGCTCCATGCTCCGGGAGCTTTCGCGGACAGTCCACGACACGGCGGCGGGCGTGCTGGCAGATCCCGCTGAGGGGGCGGCCCCCGGTCAGGCGGATCTCGCCGAGGCCGCTGACCGGATGTGGCGGGTCTACTGGCGCGGGGCGTACGCCGAGGCCGGCTCGCTGGTTGCCCCGTTCCTGCGCTCGGTGGCGCTGTTCGCTCAAGCGGTGCCGACCGGTCAAGAGGCGGTCGCCAACGGCTTATTGTCGGACGCCTACCGAGCGGCGGGCTTGATCTCCAACTTCCTCGGCGCGAGGGATCTGGCCTATGCCTCGGTCGGCCACGCTCTCCGGTACGCGGAGCTGGCGGCCGACCCGGTAAGGATGTCGATGTTGGGGTCCGCACGGGCGCGGGTGCTCCTGCGGGACGCACGAGTCGAGCAGGCGTTGCGGGAGGCCGAGGCTGCGGCGGCCCGCGCTGAGCCGAGGTTCTCCGAGCAGGGCACCGGGCTGCTGGCCGCATACGGAAAGAACATCATCTTCGCGGCCGTCGCGGCGTCCCGGCTCGGCGACGGCGACCGCTCCGCAGACCTGCTTTCACAGGCACACGCGGTGGCTGCGCGGCTCGGGCGGGACGTCTTCGGGAACGGGATGCAGTTCGGGCCGTCCTACGCGGGGGCCCAAGCCGTGGGTATCAACGTCACCCTCGGCAACACCGGCAAGGCGATCGACCTCTCCCGGCGCTTCGATCCGTCGGGGCTGACTCAGGCCGCGCATAGCAGGATGCAGCTGGACATCGCGCTCGCGCAGGCCGATGCCCGCCAGTGGGAGACGTCTCTGGATACGCTGCTGGAGGTCTGTTCGGCGCACCCTGAGTGGGCCAAACATCAGGCCATCCCCGGGGTGATCATCCAGCGGGCCGGTCGAGCCGGGAACGCCCGGATTCGGAAGCTGTCTGAGATCCTGGGGACCTCGCCGACCATCCGGTGAGTCGCTGGTCCGAATCCTCAGCCTGGGAGAGCCCGTTGTCCTACCGCGGCCTGATACTCGACTTCGCGGGAGTGATGACCACTCCAATCGGGCAGTCCTCGCGGGCGTGGTGTGCCAGCGAGGGCCTGCCGGCCGACACCTGGCGGCGCACGTTGGAAGACGATCCCGCAGGCCGAGCGCTGTACGTGGAGTTGGAGCTGGGCCGCATGGAGCAGGTCGAGTGGAACCGTCGGACTGCGGCGCTCATGGGCGTCTCCGGCGACAACCTGATGGGACGGGCCCACGGCGAGGTGCGCGCTGAGGCGGAGATGGTGGAGCTGACGCAGCGTGCCCGCTCCGCCGGGATCGTCGTCGCCCTGCTGTCCAACTCGTACGGCGTCGCCCCGTACAACCCGTACGAGAAGACGGGAATCTGGGACCTGTTCGACGTACGGGTCATCAGCGGAGTCGAGGGCGTGGCTAAGCCTGCCCCCGAGATCTACCGGCGGACACTGGAGAGGATGGGGCTGGCCGGCTCCGAGTGCGTGTTCGTGGACGACCACCGGCCGAACCTGGCGCCCGCCGAGGCGCTGGGCATCACGGCCGTGTTCGCCGACGGGCCCGGAACCGCATCTCGGGTTGCCAGGCTGCTGGACCTAGACCCGGTGGAGCCGAGCACGGCAGTGTCCCGCTGACGTTGCCAGGCGGCTGGAACGCGTGAACTCGTACGGCCCATACGACTTCGCCCTCAGGCGATATTCCGAAGTCGTACGGGCCGCAGGTTCACTCAGGGCGACGCTGCTGTGACAGTGGTGTCATGCCCTCGGACGTACCTCGATCGCCGGGCCGTGTCCCGGTCGCGATCTACCTTGCCTCACCGGGTGGAGACCCGGACGCCATGCTGGAGACCCGCTGCCGGCAGTTTGCAGAGTCCCGCGAGTGGGTGGTGTCCGCGGTCTTCACCGACACGGGGCAGGCGCCCTCGTTGGAGGACCGGGTGGGCTGGCTGGCCGTGCGAGAAGCCCTCACGAAGGGCACAGCGCGGGGAGTAGTCACGTGGACTCGTTCGATGGTGGCCGACAGCACCGAGGCGTGGGAGCGCCTGGCGGCGGGCGTCGGTGCGCTGGGCTGGTTCCTCACGGCCGGAGCGCTCGACACCCCCGGTCAGTCCCTTTACGGACGGTCCGTGACTGAGCAGCTGCCCACGGGGCGCCGCCCGGGGGCGCGGCGTGCATCCGGCGCAGGCGTCACGCGATCGAAGTCTGGGAGCGACCCGGGCCTGTGAAGGCCGCCCCAGCGTCCAGCCGTTCCTTCCTCCACTCCGCCATCTGGCCAAGGAGCAAATCGTGCAGCCACATCCGCAGCCGCCCTTCCTCCGCGATCTGGTGACCGGAACCACCGGTGCCGTCGCGGCCATCCATGTCAGTCCCGAGGGCCTCGTTGCGGGTACCTCGCCCGGGGTCGCTCGTGACGAAGCGGACAAGTGGGCGGCCCTGATGGCGGCACTGGGTTCCGTGAGCGGCAGGAGCCTCGACATCGCCGGTGACCTCACCTCCGGTGGATACCCGTGGGGGCACAGCGTGGTGGAGGACCGGCACGGCCAGACGCTCATCCTGGTGGGTGCCCCCGATCACTCGATGCTCGCCGTGGTCGGTGCGAAGGACGCGGACCTTGGCGCGATCGTGGGTCGGATGATCGAGATCGCGGATCAGGGCCTCCCCGCGTCGGTGGCGGCGTGACTGTCGAGCCGTGCTGGCACAAGCCGCCGTGCCCGCCGGCCGCTGCCCCTGACCGGGACGCTGCGGTGCCGATCGCACACCATCCCGAGCAGGGCTGGAGCCTGCTGTGCAACCAGGTGCTGATCTTCGACGACACCGGCGAACTGCTGCCGGACGGAACCGTTATCGCGCCGAGCCGGCCGCTGGTGACTTCGGCAGGAAGCGCCGTATGACCTGCTCCGGGGTCGTGGCATCGGACCGTCTGTCGCGCCCCATATAGGCGACCGCCCGGCGGTCCGGATGTTACGGGCCGAGCCGTCGGGCGGTTAATCACCCCGGCGCGGGCGGTCGCCTCGTCCCTGACTCGCGAGTCTTCGCACTCCGTGCCGGTCCACCAACCCACTCGACCATGCCCGGCGCAAACTCGCCGAAGAGGAGAACCTGCATGAACGACGTCCCCACCACGGATCAGCAGCTGCGCGACACCATGGTCCAGAGACTCATTGAGGTCGGGGCCGCCCGCGGCCCGCGTGTCGTCGCCGCGTTCCGTGCCGTTCCCCGGCACCTGGCTACCCCGGAAGTGGACGCGGCCAAGACGTACGAGGTGGAGACCGCCACCATCACCAAGACCGACGAGAACGGCGTGGACATCAGCTCGGTGTCGGCGCCCCGGATTCAAGCCATGCAGATCGAGCAGGCCGACATTCAGCCGGGAATGACGGTGCTGGAGATCGGGTCCGGTGGTCCGAACGCCGCCTACCTCGCGGAGATGACCGGCCCCACCGGCCGAGTCGTCACCATGGACATCGACGCCGATGTCACCGCTCGGGCGGAGCGGTTCATCACCAGCACCGGCTACAAGAACATCATCGTCCTCACCGGAGACGGCGAACACGGCGCACCCGAGCACGGTCCCTTCGACCGCATCGTGGTCACCGTGCAGTCCGCGGACATCGCGCCCGCCTGGACCGCGCAGCTCAAGGACGGCGGCCGGCTCGTGGTACCGCTGCGGATGCGCAGCATGACGCGCACGGTCGCGTTCGTCCGCGACGGCAACCAGCTCGTCAGCGACGGGTTCGAGCAGTGCGGCTTCGTCCCGATCCGCGGCGTGGGCGAGAACCGGATGCGTCTCGCCGTCCTCCACGACGAGGAAGGCGCCGAGGTCGCTCTCCGACTCGACGGGCACCCCGAGCCCGACACCGAAGCGCTGCGTTCCGCGCTGCGCTCTCCGCGGGTGGAGGCGTGGTCCGGCGTCACCGTCGGCGGCGAGGAGTCGATGGAACACCTCGACCTCTGGCTGACGACCGCCCTCGACAACCTGCCCCTCATGGCGGCCAAGATCGGGGCCAGGCAGCGCGGTGTCGTGGCCGTCGCCTCCCCCGTCGGAACGCCGACGCTCGTGGACGGCGACAGCTTCGCCTACCGCCGCTCGCGTCCCACCGACCAGGAGGACCGCTACGAGCTCGGCGCCATCGGTCACGGGCCGAACGGCGAGAAGGTCGCTGAGCGCCTGGTCGAGGAGATCCAGGCGTGGAACGACGGCCATCGCGACGACCGCGCGCACATCGAGGTCTTCCCGGCGGGCACGCCCGACGACCAGCTTCCCGCGGGCCGGGTCATCGACCGGCTGCACACGCGGGTCACCATCTCCTGGCCCTGACCTTCCGTCGTCGCCAGGTGGCTCCACCAGCACGTGCGCACAGTCCACTGATCCCTCCCCACCGAGGAGACGAACCATGGCACAGCAGAACACCTCGGCCCTGCCGCAGACCGCGACGCCGTTCACGGCGGACTCCGGGTCCGACTTCGATCTGAACATCGAGACGATCTCGGCCCTGCCCGTGGCCAGCTCGCTGCTGAACGACACCGGCGACGGCTGCGGGGCCACCTGCCAGTCCGCGTGCTCGAACAGCACCTGCATCGGCTGATCCAGTCCCCACAAGGCGTGGGCGGACCGCCTGTCGGTCCGCCCACGCCGGGCACCACACCCGCGAAGGAGGAACGGCCATGTACCGAGTCGTTGACGCGAGCATGATTAGAGCATCGGCGTTTCCGCTGTCGGCTTCGCTGGCGCCGTGCCCGGCCGCCGTCTCTGATCCCGTCGTGGATGCGGAGAACTGCCGCCGGTGGATCGAGCTGGTCTGGAGCGACAAGCCCCGTGCCAGCGCCATCGAGCTCGCCGCGCCGGTGCTCGCCGCCACCATCCGCCGGGCCCTTCGCGGCGACGTACGGCCCTCGCGCATGCGCCGAGCCTCCCTCTCGCTCAACCGATACCTCCTGCGGATGCAGTACCGAGCGACCCCGTTCGGAACCTTTGCCGGCCCAGCCCCCCTGCGCTTCGGCGAGTCCAGCGCCGTGCGCTGGGGAACGGAGCACACCACCTTCGCTAGGGCCGATGCGACGTGGCTCCACTCCGTGATCACCTCCCTGGAACAGGACCTGGACGTGCTGCGGCACCTGCACGTTGTCAGCGACCCGACGTACACCGCTCGCGGCCGGCACATCGCGGTTGCCCATCAGCCCGGTGAGAAGGGGCCGACCGAGACCACCCTTCGCCGCACCCGGGCCTCGGATCTGGCGCTCTCGTTGGCGCAGTCGCCCACCCCCTTCGGTGACATCGTGGCGACGCTCCAAGCCGACTACCCCGACACCTCCGTGTACGTGATCGAGGACATGGTGCGCAGCCTGGTCGCCCACCGGGTCCTCCTCACGAACCTTCACGCCCCGATGACCGTTGACGACGCCCTTGGCCACCTGGTGGCCCAGTTGGACGCGGCCCAGCGCGCCGGGGCCTCGGGCCCCGTGATCCAGGTGAAAGCGGAGGAACTGCGCGGCATCCACCGCATGCTCCACCAGCACGACCGTGCACACCCTGATGAGCAGCCCGGCCTCCGAGAAGTGGCGGTGGCGGCGATGAACCGTCTCACCCGCGTAGGGAACGGGAACCTCGCGGTGAACCTGCGACCGGACTGCGACATCGTCCTCCCGCACCAGGTCGCCGAGCAGGCGGCCCGGGCACTGGACATCGCCGCCCGCATCACGCCCTATCCGAACGGGTCCCCGGCCTGGCGTGACTACCTCACGCGGTTTCTGGAGCGGTACAGCATGGGCACGGTCGTCCCGGTGCGAGAACTCACCGATCCCGACACCGGCCTCGGCTTCCCCGTGAGCTACCGCGGCACCGTCCTGCCCCGGCCCGTCCTGGCGACGACGCCCCGCGACGAGCATCTCCTGGCCATGGCCCAGCACGCTGCTCTGACCTCTCGCCGGGAGATCGTCCTCACTGACGAGGACATCGAGGCGCTTTCAGTCGGAACGCCGACTCAGGTCCCCGCACACGCCGAGTTCGTCTTCACCGTGCTGGCGGAGTCCCGGCAGGCGCTGGACGAAGGCCGCTTCACGCTCTCCACCGTCGGGCTCTCCCTCGCGGCTGGCATCACGACCGGGCGGTTCCTGCCCACGCTCGAACGAGCGGACCTCGATCGGGTGGCCGCCGTGTACGCCGCTCTGCCCACGCTGACCGAAGGTGCCGTCCGGGGGCAGGTCTCCGGCCCGCCGCTCAAGGTCCCGGTCAACAACGTGAGCCGCTCGCCCGTCATCGCGTCCGAGCTGGTGGCGGTGGGTGAGCACAACCCCGGTGCCACCCTGGACCTCGATGACCTCGGCGTCGTCGCGGACTCCAACCGCTTCTACCTCCTGTCGATGTCCACCGGGCGCGTCATCGAGCCGACGGTGATGAACGCCGTCGAGCTGTCGAGCGGCACCCACCCGATGATCCGGTTCGTCTGCGAGCTGGCCCGCTCTCACACCGCCGTCCTGATCCCGTTCTTCTGGGGCGCGGCCAGCCGACTGCCCTTCCTGCCTGAGATCCGCGTAGGCCGCACCATCCTCTCCGAGGCCCAGTGGCGCCTGCGGCTGAGGGACCTGGGCGACGGGGACGACTGGATGGAGCGCTTCTTCAACTGGCGTTGTGCCTACGGTGTACCGCGCACGGTGTTCGTCGGTGTCACCGACCAGCGATTGCGCCTCGACCTTGACGAGCCGGTCCATCAGGAGATCCTTCGGGCCGAACTCCGACGACAGGACTCGGCCGTCCTGCGCGAAGCTCCAGAAGAACGGGCCTACGGCTGGATCGGACGCGCTCACGAGGTCGCCGTGACGCTCGCCTCCGATCAGAAGCCCACTCCCACACCTGCGGTCCGCTCCTCCACCAACAATGCCCCGGTCCGCATGCCTGGGACCTCGCGCTGGGCTTACATGAAGCTCTACGGGAGCACGGCTCGCCTGCCCGAAGTGCTGACGGCACATTTGCCCCGCCTCCTGAACGAGGGGTGGGACATGCCTCCTGCGACCTGGTTCATCCGCTACGCCGACCCTGACGCGCACCTCCGCCTCCGGTTGCGCCTGCCGGAACCCGGAGCGTTCGGCACTGCGGCGGAATCCGTCGCCAGCTGGGCGGCCGACCTCCGGCGAGAGGGTCTGATCCAGCGGATGCAGTGGGACACCGACCACCCCGAGACCGGCCGCTACGGCACCGGCCTGGCGCTGGAGGGGGCGGAGGACTACTTCGTCGCGGACTCGACAGCAGCCATCAGTCAGCTGGCGCTGAGGGTGCCGGCCGCAGTCCGGCCCGCCGTCACCGCCGCGTCCTTCGTCAACATCGCCTCCACCTTCCTCGGCTCCCGCGAGGCCGGCTGCACCTGGCTGCTCCAGCACCTTCTGCGCAGCGACGGCGCAGCCGTCCCGCACGACCTGCAAGCCCTCGCGCTACGCCTTTCGGACCCGGCCGGACAAAACGGCCTGGCCGCCCTGGACGGCGGGGAGGCGGTGATCGCCGCCTGGGATGCACGCGGCGAAGCCCTGGACCGCTACCGCCGGACGCTGGCAGGCAGCAGCCCGGAGAGCGTGCTGCCCTCCCTCCTCCACATGCACCACAACCGGGTCGCCGGAATCGACAGCGCCGCAGAGGCGACCTGTCGCCGGATGGCCAGAGCCATAGCCATAGCCCTGGCCAGTGCCCAGCGCCCGGAAGGAGCTGTGGCATGACGACCACGACGACGGCCGCAGCCGACACCTTTCCCCGCCAGTCGCTCGCCCACGGCTCACTCGGAACCGCCATGCTCCAGATCGAACGGGCCCGGCGGGGCACCGGAGAGTGGCGAGACGTCCACCGCACCCTCGCCGGGATCGGCCCCCTGGCCGACGGCCCGGAGGCGAACCTGTTCCTCGGTGCCCCCGCGATGGCCTTCGTCCTGCACCTCGCCGCCGACGGCACCGACCGGTACGCGGGCGCCCTGCATACCCTCGACGGAATCGTGGCCGAGCACACCCGCCAGCGGCTGTCCGCCGCACACGCCCGGATCGACGCCGGCCGACGCCCCTCGTTCGCGGAGTACGACCTTTTCCGCGGTCTGACCGGCATCGGGGCCCTGCTGCTGCGGCGACAACCCCACGGCCCTGAGATGAAGGGCGTCCTGGAGTATCTGATCCGCCTGAGCGAGCCCCTCGCGGACGCGACGAACGGGCCCCTCCCTGGCTGGTGGGTCGGCCACGCCCCTGCCAGCGACAAGACCGCCACGCCGGGCGGCCACGCCAACGCCGGGCTGGCACATGGCATCACGGGACCGCTCGCGCTCCTCTCCCTGGCGCTTCGCGCTGGTGTCACCGTGGACGGACACGAAGCGGCCATCCAACGCATCTGCCGGTGGCTCGACCAAGTCCGCCAGACCGATGCTCACGGACTTCGCTGGCCCCGGTGGATCAGCCACCGTGGCGCCGCTCCTGGGCATGCAGCAGCCCCGGGCTGGTGCTACGGCACCCCCGGAATTGCTCGTGCACAACAGCTCGCGGCCATTGTGCTTGAGGATGCAGACCGTAAACGGATGGCCGAGCGCGCCCTGCTGTACTGCCTCGCCGACCCTCACCAGAGCGGCCTTATCGCCGACCGTGGGCTCTGCCACGGCTTCGGTGGTGTCCTACGGGTGGTCCATCGCGTTGCGGAAGACGCCGATACCCCGGCCGACTACAGCCACCGGTTCAACTTCCTCATCGGACGGTTCACGCTCGCTCCGGCCCCCGATGAGAACGGTCTCCTGGTCGGCAAGGCGGGAGCCGCCCTCGCCTTCCAGGACGCAGAAGTCGGCGCCACCCCCCTGGGGCAGTGGGACGCCTGCCTCCTGCTGACGTGAGGAGTCCGGCCGTGCGCCGCACAGACCGTCTTGAGGACGCGATCCTGGCCGTTCTCGGCGGGGCGTCCGTCGCAGACACCGCCCGAACCGCGGACATGAAGCCCACGCTCCTGTCCGAGGCCATCGAGCGCTACCAGGACGCCGGGCGGGCGGCGCTCGACGCCGAACCGTCCGGCTGGCAGCAGGCGAACATCCGCTTCACCGACTACCCGGCCGGCCACCAGATCTTCCGCGCCTACCTCCTGCCAGCCCTTGGCACCGGGCCCGTCGGTAGCTGGTGGTTCGTTCGCAAGCACCCTCACTGGCGGCTGCGCTACCTCCCCGCTCTGGGCACCACCGCCGAGGATGCCGTGCGCCACGTCGCCGAGGCGCTCGACAGCTCCGTCTCCTGGAACGTGACCGCAGAGTGGAGCCCCGCTCCGTACGAACCTGAGGTCACCGCCTTCGGTGGCCCGGAAGGGATGGTCCTCGCGCACGAACTGTTCCGCGTCGACAGCATCGGCGTGATCAACTACCAGGCAGCAGCGGGTGACCAGCAGGCAGGGCTGGACGCCAAAGCAGTTTCCCTTCTGGCCATGACCATGATGATGCGCGCTGCGGGCCTGGAGTTCGGTGAACAGGGCGACGTCTGGGGACTGGTCGAAGCACGGCGTCCGCTCGCCGACGACATCGCCTCCGAGCAGGTCAGCGGAATGGTTGAGCCCATGAGCCGGCTCCTCCTCGCGGACGCTCAACCCCTCCTCGCATCCGAAGCGCTCGCTCGCGTCCAGCCGTGGATCAGCGGCTTGGAGGCCAACGGGCGGGCGCTGGAGCAGGCAGCGGCAGCCGGGCAACTCCACCTTGGGATGCGCGGAATCCTCGCGCGTCACGTCCTCTTCCACTGGAACCGGATGGGCTTCACGCTCCGCCAGCAGTCCATCTGGTCCCGCGCAGCCCGGGAAGCAGTCCTCGGACGCTGAGCCGCAGGGCGCTTCCTCGACTGGCCCCACGGCGCGCTTCTCATTAGTCATCTGATCAGAACGGACAGAACGGGATTTGCTGTGACCACTTCTCCGCAGCCGAAGCGATGGGTGAGCCTCGGACTGATCTTCGGGGGCCACACCCCCGCTTACGTAGACGCTCAGTCGCAGGAATTGACGCTGCCGCGTGCACCTGCGCCGATCCAGGATGAGGAGCACGAGTACGAGGAGCTGATGCGCGACGCCGGCTACGAGCCGGACGTGCCATACCCCGGCGCCCGCTCAATGCCGTGGCCGAGTACCTGCATCGACTGCGGGGCCTCTCGGAGGCCCACGGTTCAGGATGTCGAGCGAGGCGTGCAGTGCAAGCACGTCTGGCGTGGGGTCGGCACATGAGACGACCGCCCGCACGCCAGGGGTACGTTGAGTTCCAGTGCAAGCTCTGTCCGAACACGGGGACCAACCAGCAGATCCGTGGTGTCGGCGCGCGGATGGCCGCGTACAGGGTGTGCAGCTCGTGCGACTGGTGGCTGACGTGCCTGGGGTACGCGATGCTCGGAGACCGCGACCCCGACGGCCGACGCGTGCTACGTGTCGCTGGTCGCCACTACCTGACGTGGACCGAGGAACAGGGCCTCCCGCCCGAGATCGGCCACATGGGGAGGTCGGGGCTCCGGTTCCAGCTCCTGGATGATCCGACGGGCACGGTGCACGTGGCGCCCTCGCTCTGGCTGATGGGCACCATCCCGGCAGCGTTCCGCGAACAGCTGCCCGACAACGCGGCCTTCGTCTCGACCTAGTGGGCCCGCTCCAGCTGCTCTAGACGGGCAGTGCGTCCTGCGCCGGGTCCGGCGGGATGCTGTTGTTCGGGTAGTCCGTTGTGGTCCGGTTGCTGTACGGGGATTCAGGGCGCGCCGGCGTCGGTGCTGCTGCTTCTGCCGGTTCGGCGGGCTGTCGGCTGCGGTCGGCCCGGAGGGTCAGTTCGGCTCGGAGGCCGGCTTCTCGGCCGTCTGCGGTCCGCGCGGTACGGCGTGCGCGGGTCGCCTCGATGCGGAGGGACTTGGCCGCTTCGGTGTCCTTGTCCTGGGCGCGTCGCCGCAGGGCGTTCTTCTTGTCCGGCGACAGGTCGGCTTCGGTGAGCACGGCTTCGTACTCACCGGCGGGCCCGGCCTGGTGTGCGACTTCGCGCAGCTTTTCCTTCGCGTTCTCCAGCTCGTGTTCGGCTGCCTGTCGGGTCTCTACGAGGTCCTGGCATTTTGCCTCGGCGGCGGTCCGCTGGTCTCCGCGCAGTGCCAGGCGACCGAACCGTCCGGTGGCGGTCAGCTTCTCCTCGATCCCGCTGATGCGGGCGTGTGCGTCGTCCCGTAGGGCGGTGTGCCGCGCGATGGCCTCTTCCAGCGTGCGCACAGTGCGGATCGCTACGGCGCGCTCGGCGAGGTCCTGGTGCCGACTGCTGAGCGCGAGCACGTTGGGGCCCGTTCCGGTGGTCGCGTGCTGCTCGGCGCGGTCCGCGGTGGTCTCCGCCTTCTCGGCGGCCTTGGCGGTGGCGCGGGCGGCGGTGGCGGCCTTGCGCGCGGCGTCGCGCAGGGCCTCGTTGCTGAGGTGGGCGTACGGGCGGTTGCCGGACGCGGGCCGGGGCTCCGGGACTGCGGGAGCCGCCGAGACCCGGTTGGGGGTGGCGGTCGTGCGTCGCGGTCCGTGCTTCGGTGTGGTCTCCTCGATGTCGTCCTGTTCGGCGGTATCACCGGTGCCGGGGGCGTGGGGGGTCGGCAGGTCGGGGACGATGTGCCGGACGTGGGCGGGGACAGCGGCCGGCGGGAGTTCGGTGAGGATCATGCGTTCCTCGGTGCCGGTCTCGATCTCTCGGATGAGGCCTGCGACGGCGCGGTCCAGCTGTTCCTGCTCAGTGGTCGCCGTGCCCGCGCGGGCACGGTCGACCTCGGTTTCGTAAACGGACAGCGGCAGGAAGAGGTGGGCCTCCTTCTTGTCCCGGCTCATCATCGTGTACAGCGCGTTGGCCTGTGCGCCGGGGCCGTAGACAAGGGCTTCCTCGACGCTGAGGCCCTGGCTCTTGTGGCCGGTGATGGCGTAGCCGAGGCTGAGGCCGCCTTGGGCGATGTAGTCGGCGTCGACCCATTCGGCGGCGTCGCGGTGGCCGCCGTCCTCGGTCTTCGCGCGCCACTCGACCAGGACTCGGCGGTCCTCGTCCACCGCGCGTACGAGTGCGCGGAAGCCGTTGAGGACGTCTTCGCTCTCGCCCCGGGTTCGCCTGCTGCGGTAGTCGTTGGCGCGGAGGAGGACCTGGTCGCCGACGGACAGTGCCAGTTCGCCGCCGCCCGCCAGCGCGAAGAGGTGGTCGGGGCCGGTGAGGGCGCCGCTGGCCCGGCGAATGGCGCGGGCGCCGAGGTTGAGTTCCTCCACGACCTCGTTGGTGGAGGCGAGCATGAGGAGCTGCTGCACGGCGGTGTGGTCGTCGGTGTGTGCGCCTCGTTTGTCGGCCCAGACGGTGAGCATCGCGGCGAGGGTCTCGTCCTTGTCCGCGAAGGCGTGCACGCGGCCGGTTCCGGCGAAGGTGCGGAGCGCGTCCGTGCGGTTGTCGTCGCGCCACAGTGCGAGGGCCCGACGCTCCTGCGTGTCCCGCTGCCGAAAGTTCTCGGTAAGGCTGAGTCCGCCCACGATCTTGTGAATGGCGGCGAAGCTGCCGCCGATGCCCGGCGAGTGCAGTTGCTTAGGGTCGCCGACGGCGACGATCTTCGTGCCGGTCATCGCGGCGTGGGCCAGCAGTTCGGCGATGTCGCGGTCATCGCACATCGCGGCTTCGTCCACGACAAGCACATCAACGCCGTTGAGGCCGGGGCCGCCGGTGCGGATGCCGGTGAGCCATGAGGCGAGGGTGCGGGAGGTGATGCCCGCCTCTGCCTTCAAGTTCGCGGCGGCGACGGCGGCGGTACTGGCTCCGGCGATGACGAGTCCGTTGGCCTCCCACGCCTGCCGCGCGGTGTTCATGATCGTTGTCTTGCCCGCTCCGGCGACGCCTTCGACGGCGTCGATGCCGTGGCCGGCGGTCAGCAGCCGTTCGAAGACGGCGCGCTGTTCGGTGGAAAACTCGAACCCTCCGCCGTGCTGTGCCTCGACGGCCGACAGTGTCATGGCGACGGTGTCGCGGCTGACGACGGCTGCCTGCTCGTTGAGGCGGTTGGTGGCCTCGGTGGCGATGAGCGCTTCGGCGGCGACCACGTCGGCCGTGGTGTACCGGTCGGCGTGGGTGAAGTGCTGGGCGCCCTTCGGATTCAGCTTGACCGCGTACCCGGCGTGCCGCAGGACGGCGGTGGTGAGCTGTTCGGCTTCCTCTGCGTCCGCCACGCCGTACGGGAGGGCGTCCAAGACCGCGGCAATGGCGGCGGCGTGCGTGAAGTCCTTGCTGTGGCTGGTCAGGCCGGTCTTGGGGTCGAAGACCTGGGCGCACAGCTGGTCGAGGCCGGGGTTCTGGCCTGTCTGTTCCTGCTGCATGGCGCTGGACGCGATGGCGTCGGGGTCATCACCGGCCGCCCGGCCTTCTGCCTGCCAGTAGGCGCGCAGGACGTCGTCCTCGACCCCGGCGGCTTCGCCGTTCTTCGCGGCCTTGGACACGGAGGACGCGGCGGTGCGCTCCCTGGTGGTGGCGCTGTCGTAGTCGATGCCCAGCTTGCTCAGCAGCTCACGCACCTGGCTGTCTCGCTTGCTGAACAGGCGGATGGTGGCTTCGGGGATCGCGGCGATCTCCCATGCCCCGGTCCGTTCCTCCCGGCGGAAGCTGATGCCGAAGGTGTCGGTGAGCTCGCGGCGGATGCGGGCGTTCATGAGGGCCTGGGTGGCGCGGGCGTGCCGGTGCAGGTCACGGCCGCCGCCGGCCACGGTGGACCACTGGCCGTCGGCGCCCTTGACCATGTTGGCGAGGGTGAAGTGAAGGTGGAAGTGCGGGTCACCGTACGGGGCGCCGTTCACGGGCCGGGCGGCGCGGTGCACCATCATCCAGCCGGAGAAGCCGCTGGTGGACATGGTCTCCGCCTCGGCGCCATCACCGTGCCGCCCGCGCATGGCGTAGGCGGTCCACCGCTCCAGGGCGCTGATGGACTCGCGGCCGGCGGCGGTGTAGATGCCCTCGACCTGGGCGGCGATCTCCGCGGGGGCGTAGGCGAGGAACGCGGACTTGGACTTGGCGAGGTCGAGAGTGACGTCCGCGCCGAACCGGCCGACCTGCACCCGCCCTTCGAGGAGGGCAGCCCTGATCTCCTCTGCGTCCCAGACCTCTTCGGGATCGAGTCCGGCGGCCTTGGCCATGGCGATGGCTTCGCGGACGTCCATGGGCAGGTCGCGGAGGCGGCGGCGGCCTTCGCCCGCGGTCTGGCCGTACCGGCGCTTCATGGTCGCGGTGGTGAACAGGTCGGCAGGGTCCTGCCCGGTCTCGGTGGCGCGGGCCTCGACGGCGCGCAGGAGCGCGCGGGCGTCGAGGTGGCCGCCCCCCTCGGCGGCCATGGCCTTCTGCAAGGCGTCTTCGCCATACAGGGTGACGGCATCGACACCTACGGCCCCGGCGAGCTTGAGCAGGGTGGAGGCCGGGACACGGTGTGATTCGCCGAACCGCTGGAGCTGGTTCTCCATCCGGCGGAAGTCGTCACGCTTGGCCTTGGAGTCGAGCAGGCTGGCAGGGGTGACGCCGCGTTCGGCGGCGGTGCGGCGGATGGCGCGGACCAGCGGGGCGGCGGAGAGCTTCGCGGCCGGAGCGATGGCGAGTTTGGGTTCCACCAGGGTCTTGCCGGTGTTCGGGTCCTCGCCGTGCATGAGCCGTCGGGCGGCCTGGAACTGGGCGGGGTCGAGGATGCTGCCGGGGGTGATGCCGAATTCGTTGAGGCCGCCGCCGATCCAGACCAGGGGGCGCTCGCTGGCGTCGAGGTGGTAGTCCACCTGTCCGTCGGCGGTCGGGCGGGGAAGGGCCTGTGCGCCGTACAGGTCGCTGGCGTTGAGTCCGGCCGCGGTGGCGACTTCGACGGCGTCGAACCCGGTGAGCCGTGCGGGCTTGCCGTTGCGCAGCTGGGTGCGGGTGCGGAAGAACGTCTTCTTGGCCTCGGTGGTGCCGAGCAGGGCGGCGACGGTGGTCCCGGCTTCCTCGGCCTTCGCCTCGATGGCGGCGATGAGGGGCGCGGCGTCGACAGTGGTGGACTTCCCGCAGCCGTGGCCGCCGGTGAGGCGGTATTCGATCTGCTCGTCAGAGGGGCCGATCATGGTCACCCACGCCATCGGCCCGCTCACCCCCGCTCTCTTCCGGCCAGATCCGGTCGTCTTGGCTGATTGTATCGTCGCGGAGCGACGATACCTTGGTCCTCAAAATTCAAGATCATGATCAGCTTGGGGAAGGTCGGGCACTCGCGGGGGCCTGATCGCTGCTGCGGATCGGGCTCGATCCGGTCCGGTGCGCTGTCGGACTGTTACCTCGGGGAGGGCCGTGGGGGGTAGGGCTCCATGCTCGGCAGGGTGAGTGAGCGAGAGGACGTTCCGGGGCCTGGCGGCGGGCGGTGTTTCGCGGGTTCGGGCTCGGTGTGCGGCTCTTGGCGGCCTCGGCCGGCGGGGCGCGGGGCCGGTCTGGTGCCTTCGGCCGCGCGTTGGTCGGTCCGGGGCCGAGGCGAAGACGGCGGCTCCGCGGGCGGAGCCGGACTCACACGGGCGGTAACTGCCCGGGGATACGGGAAGGTCCCCCGCTCCGACAGCTGGAGCGGGGGACCTTCCGGTGCCACCGGGTGACGTCTGGGTGCTGGTGGACTACCTCAGCGGCCACTCGCCGGGCGGTACGGGTGCCTGGCGCTGGGATTGGCGTACGGCCTCGTCGGTGCCGCACGTCGTGCAGATCAGGACGTCCCGGTCGGTGGTCAGCCGGGAGCGTGCCGGCCGTTCACCGAGCGGGCCGCCGCAGCGGGGACAGCGGGGGTCGGGCAAGGTCAGCCCTCCTCGGGGTGCTCGCGGGCCGACTTGAGGATGTTGTTCCAGGTCGGCCGGGAGTAGGTCTTCTCCGTCTGCTCCAGGAGCTGGGGGATCAGCTCGGCGTTCGTCGCCGTGGGGTTGGCGGCGATTGCCTGGCGGGCGAGGGTGAGTCTTTCGTCCCCCTGATAGGGGTAGGCGACCCGGGCGCGGGGGCCGGTGGGGCGTCCGCCGGCGTGGCCCCGGCCCTTGCGGTCGGCGAGGTACTGCCAAAGGCGCCAGCGCTTCCACTTCGGCCGTCGGCGGGTCGGCAGCTCGTCCCAGCCGTCCGGCTCGGGCCAGCCTTCGGGCGGGTTCTTGACGTAGTGGGACACGGTGGCGGAGTCGGTGAACCCGCAGACCTTCGCCGCTTCGGCCGGGCCCACCTCCTCCTCCGGGTCGCCGTCGAGCTTCGGGGCGTTCGTGGTGTTCGCGGCGGCACGCTGGCGCTGAAGCTCGTGGTGCCACTTCGGCCAGACGTCGCCGTCCCAGTGCATGACGCCGTCGATCGTCTCCGCCACGGGCGGGTGGCCGTTGTTCTTCCGGTCGGTCCAGAGGTTCTGGAGGGTGGCGGCGCTGAGGCCGTGGACCTTGCGCAGGTCTGCGCGGGAGTGGAGCGTGCGGCCGGTATTGGCCACGGTCGCCTCCTGTTCATGGTCGTGGTCGTTCGGCGGAGTCACCGGGGCTCGTCCGGATCCGGGACGGGCGTCCAGGTGCGGCTGCCGGCGGGTTCGAGCCGGGTGAGGGTGGCGATCTCCTCCAGCGGGACGGCGGCGGCCCAGTCGTCGTGGGCGGGGTGGCCCGCGGGTAGGTTGAGCACTAGGTGCCGACCGGTACGGGGGAAGTCGTCAACGAGGACGTAGCTGTCGGTGGCCTTGGCACCGATGCTGTTACCGCTCTTGAGCTGGACGGTGTCGCCGGGCTGGGGACAGTCGGCGTGCCGATCGCATAGCATGGTGTGGTTCTTTCTGGTGAGAGAACACCCGGACGGCCAGCACCTTGTTGCCCTTGTGTGCTGGCCGTCCTTTGTTGTCCTGGTGCTGTGGGTGCCGGTTCGGCACCCACCGGGGCGGAGGTTGCCCGCTCCGCCGACGGCGGTGTAATTGAACCATCTTTGCGCCTGGGTGGCGGGGCTCTGGCCCGGAGCGCGGCGTTCATCAGAAGAGGGCTTCCTGATTGACGGTGCCCGTGGGTCGGGTGGCCGGGGGCCGGGCGATGCGGAGTTCGTAGCGGGGGCGTCCGTCGTGCGGGGGTGCATGCGGTTCACGGCGGTGGCGGCGCCATGCGACCAGCGGGGCGCCCTGGTCCAGCCACCCGGGCGGGTAGCGGGAGATCAGCCGTGTCCATCGCCCCCGGTCGCGCGGGAGTGCCCACCGGTCCTCGACGGAGGTGACGGGCGGTAGCTCGCGCCAGCCGGGGAAGGCGTGATCGTGGGCGTCCTCGACTGCTGGGTTGTCGCCGTCGCCGTACCCGTCGCCCGGGTGGACGGGGCCTTCCCAGTCGCAGGTCAGACACCCGCCCCGGAACTCCTCCGATTCCCGGCGGCCGGTTCGCCGGCTGCGGGTGAGCAGGGTGGGGACGTGGTGCTCGGGCGGGACGGGATCGTGGCCGAGGTCGCTGTACTCGCCGCCGGGGTGGCCGGGGCGGATGTGCCACGTCCGCGGGGTGCTGTCCGTGGGTTCCGGCGTCCGCCCGTTGCGCACCCGCCAGTAGTGCGTCTGCCGTGCCCGGGCCCCGGCCGGCTCGGTGACGGTCGTGGTCACGGCCGACCGTCCGGGGTGGCGGCGAGCACTTCGCGCAGGGGGTCGGCGAGTACGGCCTGCTCTGCTGGGGAGCCCTGGAAGCGCTGGCCGTAGGCGCGGCGGATCGCCCGGCGGGCGTCCTGGTGGCGGCTGCGGCCGGGGTCGTACGGCGACCGATCGAGTACCTCGTAGCCGTGCAGGGTGAGCACGTCGGCGATGAGCGCGCGGACCTGTATGGGGTCGAGGATGTGGAGGTCGGTCTCCGCGGGGGCGGCGAGGAGTACGCGGATCAGCTCGGTGGCGCTGAGTCTGGGCTGGAGGGGTACGCCGATCCGGTGGACGCCGTCCTTGCTCGGGGTGGCGGCGCCTCGTCGGCCGGGTGCCCCGGTGGTGCTGCGGTGGGTGGTCGTCTGGTCCATCGTGGTGGCTCTCGGGGTGTCGGGTGCGCGGGGCGGGGCTGGTCAGAACAGCGCGTGGTCGGCGCGGGCCGCGGCTTCGCGGAAGGTGCGGGCGGCGTCTGCGGCGGTGCGGCCGGGTTCGGCGCTCCACCGGTCGATGGCGTCCCGGTGGACGGTGTCTGCGGCGGCGGTGTCGGCGGCGTCCACGGGGTTGCCGGTGAGGGTCTCGGCGAGGAGGGCGAACGCCTCGTCACGGGCCTGGTTGATGCGGGGCCAGTCGTAGCTGCGGCCGGCGGCTCCCCGCGCTCGGCCGGCGGCGACTTCGAGTGCGCCGCGCGGCCAGCAGGGCAAGAGGGTGGTTCGGCCGGGGCCGTCGAAGAGGTGCGGGCCCTGGTGGATGCCGACGTGCTCGATGTGGTGGGCGGCCCACTCCAGGATGGCGGCCGGGGTGTCGGCGATGACGATGCTCTCGGGGCTGTAGCGGATCTGCATGGTCGTGTCCGTCTCGGTGCTGCCCGGGGGCGGCGGGCCGCCGCCCCCGGGGGTCGGGCCTACTGCTGGTAGGCGGGGATCAGTTCGCGGACGCGGTCCGGGCCGACGCATCCGCCCTCGTGGCGGTGGAGGCTGGGCAGTCCGCCGTTCCTCCCGCGCAGGTGGCTCCAGAACTTCGGCCCCACCCACCCGCACAGCTCGCAGAGCAGGACCCAGTGGTTGTCACTGCCGGGGAATCCGGTGAGGACCGCTCGCCACTGGAGGTTCGCGAGCCCGGCGAACGCAGTGAGAGCGCTCTTGCCGTTGCGGTCGCTGACGGGCATCCGCGGGTGAAGCAGCGGTACGGGTCCGGTCAGCGGCCGGAGCACTTCGGCGCGGATCTGGTCCAGCGGGATGGCGGTGATCTCTCCGGCGGCATACATCTCGGCGAGACGGGCGGCGGCCATCTCGACGCCGGGAACGCCCTTGTCCGGGCGGCCGAAGTTGGTCTCTCCCGTGCTGGTCTCGACCCACCAGTCCCGGTTCCACCGGTGGGCGCGGCCGATGACCAGGTCCTGGCCGATGATCACGGGATAGCGGCCTGCGGAGTCCGGGGCTCCGATGCGGTAGGGCATGGCGGCCTGGTGGGCGGCGGACGGCGCGGCTTCTGCGGAGGCCGTGGGGTGGTCGGGCTGCTCCGGGGAGGCGGGGTGCTGGTCGTCCGGCTCGGTGGCGGGGCGGGTGAGGGCTACGGGTCGTTCGAGGAGCTGAGTGGTCATGGTGGGGCCCTGTTCTGGTGAGAGAGGGGCCCGCCCCGGGGCGCTCGGCCGCCGGGGCGGGCACGGCGGGTTTTTACGCGGCGGCAGCGAGGGCTGCACTGACCCACGGGGAGTGCTCGGCCGCCTCCTGCTGGTGCTCGGTCGCCTCGACCTGGGACGGCTGCTGCATCTCGGCGGCGCTCTTGCGGCCGGACACGTCGTCGTAGGGGGCGGTGGAGGTCCAGCCGTCGTATCCGTCGTCGGTGGCGCGTACGACCGTCCTGCCGGTGCTGTTGAAGATGTGCCGGATGGTCACGCTCTTGGGGTTGACGCGCAGGACCTCGTACCAGGTGCCTCGGTAGAGCGCGAAGTCACCGCGCGTGAAATCGACCTTCGACCAGACCTTGAAGCCCTTGGCCTCGGCGTCGTTGATGACTTGCTCCCAGTGCGCGATCTCCTCGGTCAGCTCCTCGTGACGGATGGGGAGCTCCGGATCGGCGGGGTTGCGGCTGTATCCCTTGGCGGACTCGCCGCGCTGCCACTTCTCGACGGCGCGGAGGTCGGCGCGCAGCTTGTCCAGGCGCCGGAGGGTCCGGCCGGGGTTGGTTCGGAACTGCTCGTAGTTGGCGGCGGCCTTCTGCCGGTCGGCCCAGTGCTGGGCACGGTCGCCTTCGCTGATGCTCTTGCGCATCGAGGTGTCCATGCGCGCCCGGTCGCGGAGGGCGCGGGGCTCCGAATGGTGTCCGCGGAGGATGGGCTGCCCGAACTCGAACCGCCCGGATATCTCGTGGGCGGACTTCCACGCAGCCTGGGAGTTGCGGGCGGCGTTGTCGGCGTACCCGGCGAAGCGGTCGGCGCGGGCCTCGGCGCGGTCTTCCCTGTCCTGCTCGGCCTCGGCGAAGGTGCGGCGGTCGGTGTTGTCGACGGTGAGGGTGGTGTCGAGGCCGGCGTCCCGCAGTCGCTGGGCAAGGAGTTCGAGGGAGGGGGTGTAGGCGGCGTGGTCGCGGCTGTGCGGGAGGTACCAGCAGTCGAGGTTCCTGCTCCAGCGGAAGGGCTGGCGGAGGGTGCGGCCGTACTGGCGGAGCTTGAGGATCTTGGCCGATCCGTCGCTCCGGCTGGTGCCGTCGATCAGGGTGCCTTCCCGGCGGGTGTGGGTGATCTGGATGGTCATTGAACTGGTCTCTTCTGGTGAGAGTCTTTGGTCCGCCTGGAAGGCGGACGGGGTGCTGTAAGCGGTGCGGCACCACCGGGGCGGGCCGTGAGGGACGAGCGGTCCGCGCCGTCGCGCCCCGCGCGACGGCAGGGGCTGCCGCGCCCCTGCGGGGCGCGTCCTTCGCGGTCCGGTGCCCGTCGTCGGTCGGCGGAGCCGCTAGGCGGAGTCGGCCGGCGGCGGTGAACGCACCGGACCGTGCTGCTGCCGCCCCGAAGGGGTGTCCGCTGGGGTGTGGTGGCCCGCCGGTCCGGAGGTGTTGCCCTCCCCCGGACCGGCGGGGCCTTGCGTCAGCTGCTGTGGGCGGCCGGGGCGGTTTCGATCCGCTCGCGGACCGCGCGGTTCATGGCGGCGATGAGGTCGTTTCCGTCGCCGTAGGCGAACCGTCCGAGCGGCAGGCTGGTGGCGATGTCGCAGAACGTGGCCGTGTCCATGGTGGTCAACGTGTCGTCAAGCGGGGTCAGCTCGTGGGGGAACATCGCCTGGACGCTGTCCCCGGGCTTCGGGGCACCGATCGTGAAGTACCAGACGACGACCATGGTGGCCTCGTCGGCGAACTCGGGGCCGCCGAAGGGGCAGACCACGATGGCCGGGCGGGGGTCCAGCTGGTGGCCCCGGAACCACGGTCCGGCGGTCACGAGGGTGGCAGTGGGGAAGTCCTGGACGGTGGGGGCCTGGGTGTTGAGCATGTCGTTCCCTGTCTGGTGAGAGGTTCCGCCGGGGCCGGTCGGCCCCGGCGGGGGGGTGTCGGTCGGGGGTGTTGCCCTCCCCCTTCCGACATGCTTAATTAAACCATGTTTTGGGGCTCAGGTCAACCGGCTGCGACGAGTTCGCGGCGGCGCTCGGTGGCGGCGGTGACAGCACGCGCGACGAGGCGGCCCGCTTCGATGGCCCGGACGGCGGACTCGTGCACGGGGGGCTTCTTGTCCTGGGTGATGATGCCCGCGAGCGGAGGCATGACGGCCGGGCCGGGGGCGACGCCGAGGATCAGGGCGGCGACGTGGGCGGCGGATGCGACCTCGGCCGCGTGCTGCCCGGGGAGCGCGGCGTCCGTCTCGGGCAGGCGTCGCCAGGCATGGCCGTACAGCAGGATGCGGACGGCGGCGTCGGGGTCCTCTTGGGTGAAGTCGAACCCTCCGGCCTGCTCGGGGTCCTCGTGGTACCAGTCGCGGTACTGGGCGAGCAGGATGTCCCGGACGGCCTCGGCGGCGAGCGGGGCGGGGGCGGGCGGCTCGTAGGCGTCGCCGTCGGTCTGGCTGATGTCGAACACCGGCCCCGCCTTGTAGCCGGAGACCTTGCGCCCCTCCCCCTCGGCGGTGTCGGCGGGGGCTTCCCGGGGGCCGGTCTCGGCGGCGGCCGGGGCCTCGTCGGTCCGTCGCCGGATCGGGGTCCAGATGCGAATGGACGTGGAGCCCTTGGCGGGGAAACGTCCGGCCTTGCGCCAGTCGCCAGAGCTGAGGACACGGGTCGCGTGGGGGCACTGGGCGGCGATGGCGATGCAGTTGACGGGGCTGCGGTCGTCGCGGTCCGGGTGGGTCAGGTTCGCAGCCGTGCGCATGACGGCGGCCCAGAATCCTTCGTCGGTGACCATCGCGCCATAAGCGCGGTCCATGACGGATTCGAGTTCGCCGCGCATCCGGGCGCTGTAGGCGCATCGCTCGTCCTGGGTCATCTTGGGCTTGCTGGGCATTTCCTGGTCTCCCTGGTGAGAATTCGCGGGTCTGCGGCCGGCTGGCCGGGGATGGCGGTCGGGGATGTTGCCCTCCCCCTTCCGACATGCTTAATTAAACCATGTTCTTAGCTGCTGGTCAAGCCCTCACATCCAGTACAGCCCTTCCGCGTGGCAGGAATTCCGGTAAGCCGCTATGACCTCGTCCTCTATTTCCGTCCAGTGTTCGAGGATGTCCGATGCGGTGTTCTGGGGGTGAGCCTGGCGCTTGGCCCTGCGCCATTCGATGGCGATTTTGAGCGTGCAGAGCTGGGAGCGGTCGAGGTGCCACGGGCCGGAATCGGGAAGTTCTCCGCCATAGGCCATCGCCCCGGCGTTGTTGATGTGCTCTGCTCCGGACCACACTTGCTGTGCGGGCTGGACGGCCAGTGCCCTTTTCAGGATGCACCGAAGGTGCGGGGCCTGGACGGTCCATTTCGGGGTGATGACGAACAGGTCGGCGCTCATGGCGGCCTTTCGCTGGGAGGAGGGGCGGCGCGCTGCGGGTGCGCGCCGCCCCGGATTTCCGGGAAGTCAGAAGTCCACTTCTTCGTCAGGCTGGCCGAACTCCTCTTCTGGCGTCTCGTTATGGGGAAGGAATCGGCTCACCGCGTACACAACGGCGTCGGCAATGATCGGGGGCGCGTCGTTGAGAACGATATTGACGGTTTCGCCGTCGATGCCGATGCGGACCGTTCCGGGGTCAAGGTCGATGTACAGATAGGCGGTGGTCCCCTCGATTCGGGTCCGGGCCCCGGGGAGAAGGGCGGCGACCGTGCGGGCGTGTTCCTCGACTGCCTGCCTCGCCTTGGCCTGCTGACTGTTGTGCCGCCGCACGCGCTGGTGCACCTCGTCGTGCCTGGCGATGAATTCGCCGGAGATCAAAGCGGCGATAGAGTCGGCGGCCTCGTCCATGGCGACGCGGACACTGTCGGTCTCGCCTCGGCCGAACGAGTAGTCGGTGGCGGGGAACAGGCCACGTACGGTGAGGTAACCGGGGTCGTCGAAGCGCTCGGACAGGTGGAGCTGCCGCCCGTCGAAGTGAGTAAGGGTGGCGGCGTGGGGCATTTCCCGGACGCCGTGCAGCACCTGCTGCGGTCGCCAGTTCCCGCCGAGCGCGAGGGCGATCGGGTGGGCGAGATCGGCGACGGTGAGCCGCTGGTTCATCGTGTTCTCCTGGTGAGAGGTGGTGCCGGGGGCCGGTGGGCCTCCGGGTCGGCTGGGGTGTTGCCCTCCCCTTCCGACATCACTAATTAAACCATGTTCTTGGGTTCGGGTCAAGCCAGAAAACCCCCTGACCTGCCCTTTTCCCGCCGCGTCCACCCACACCCGCCCGGCCGGGCCCGGCCACAACGGGCCCCGGGCGGGGTTCCCTCCTCGGTCGGACAGCTCCGCCGCACCAGGGTTCCGGGTGGGGTGTCCAGGCTCGCGAAGCGACCGCGAAGCGGCCCGGCCTGGACACCCTGCCCGGGGCCCTGGTACGCCCTCCGGGTGTCCGACCGAGGAGGGAACCCCGCCCCCACCACCCCAACCACCACGGGCCCGCACCCGACCAACCCGCCCCCACCCCCTCCGAGAGAGGACCCGCCGGAGGCACAGAAGCTCTAACGCCAGCACCCGTAACCGGTCGGACGCTCGGCTAAACGGGCTGCCCGTTGACGGCGTGACCGTCCCGTACGAGAAGGATCAGCGGCCGGGGAACGTCCTTCTCCTCCAGACCGCCTTCCGGAACCGCGGGGTCACCGAAAACGGTACGAGTGCTTCCCTCGTTGGGGTAGTCCCATACCCATTTCGGGTGGTCGGACCGGACTCGGATGTTGCCCTCCGCGTCGAAGACCACGTCGCCGGGCTTCCAGGTCGCGTCAAGACTGGTGATCTTGTGAATCTCATCCATGGGCTGATGATGCCTTTCAGGGGTGTCACAGGGTGCTGGCCCGGAGTACCTCGGGCAGGGTCACCACAGGGTGGGCTGGAGTGGGGAAACGGGGATCACCCGGGTCCGCGGCCTGCTGCGCAGGGGCCTGTACGGACCATGTGCTGGGGCTCGCGGTGTCGTGGCCAGTGCGGGTGCCGGCTGCGGCGGGGCGGCGGCGGGGAGAGGTTCGGCGCCGGTCTCCGGCGGGGTGGCCGGTACGGCGTCGAGGGGAGCCTGCTGGCTGTCGAGCGCCTGCTGTTCGGCGATGGTGACCGGCTTCTGGTAGAGCTTCTGCGCGCTGCGGTCGAGCGGGGGCAGGCGTCGGGCGGCGGCTTTCTGGTCGTCGCGGCGCTTGTGTCGGCGGCGGACCCGGGCGAACCGTGCGTCGTAGGCGGCGCGGTCGCTGGTGTGCAGCCCGTCCTGGTGGAGTCGGGCAAGGTCCAAGGCGACGTTGCCCATCGGGCTTGGGGTGAGTACGTGGGTGCCGTCGCCGTTCTGGGCGGCGGTGAGGAACTTGGCGGTCAGCAGTGCCTGCGTCCTCTCCTGGCTGATCCGGCGCCCGCCGGTCCACTCGCCGTTCCGCGCCGCGAGCCGGGCACGGCTGCCGCGCCAGTACAGGCGGCCGGTCGCGGCGGCCTCCATCACCCTCAGGTGGCCGGTGGTCCAGCCGAGTTCGGCAACGTGGCGTTCGGCGAGGTAGAGGTTCGAGGCGGCCTTCTCCCGGTTCGGGCGGTCCATGCCGGTGGCCGCCTGCTGCTCGGCCTCGCGCTCGGCCTCCTCTTGGCGGCGGGCGCTCTCGCGCTCGGCCAGTTCCGCGGGCGTGAGGACGCGGTCCAGCTCGGCACCCAGGCCGGCGGCCGTGGTCTCGACTCCGGCGGCGGCCTGGGCGAGCACGGCGTGGTGGACGGCTTGGCGAGCACAGTAGGCGAGCGCACTGGCGGGCATCTCGGGGTCGTCGGCGTACTGCTCGGCGTGGTCGGCGTGCCGGGCGGCCTCGACGGCTTCCTGGTGGGCCGCGTGCATGGCCGCCTCCAGCTTCGCGGCCCCGGAGCGGCTTCGGCAGACGGCGGCCATGGCGTCGTCCGCGGCGATGACGGCGAGCAGGGCGGCTTCCCCTGCGACTTGCAGACAGGTCTGCGGCGAGGGATCGCCAAACGGGGCGGCGGCGCGCACGGGCTCGGGCATGGGTCGTCCTCGGTGGGTTCGGCGGCGCGGTCGGGGGCGGGCGGCGCCCCCGTCCTCGGGGTGCCGCCGTGGTCGCGCGGAGCGCGACGGAGAGTGCTGTCGTGCCCGCAGGGCACGTCCGTTGGCCCGGCGTCCGGGCGGGGCGGGAGGGCCGCCTGCGGCCCGGACGTCCCGGCCGGCTGCGAGCCGGGCCAGGCTGCGCCGTCCCGCAGGGACGCCCTTTCGGTCGGGGCCGTCCGGCGGCCGGCCGCCGGACCGGGGTCACCGTGGCGGGCGGTGGGCGAGCGTGGGGGTGGGCGGCTCGATGCCGCCCGGCCCCACGGTCCGGCGGCCGGGGGACGGCCGGGCGGTGGTCTCCGCCCGGCCGGGCCCTCCTAGGCGGCGACCGGCTCGCGCTCGGTGACTCGGCACCGGGTGAGCACGGTCTGGGCGGTCTCGCCGTAGGTGCTGTGCTCCTTGACGGTGCCGGTCAGCTCGACCTCGTCGCCCTTGTCCGGGACGGTGGCGGCGCTGCTGAACCAGACGTAGACGTTGCCGCCCTCGTCCTGGAACTTGACCAGCCTGCGGCGCTGGGCGTGGTAGCCGTAGTGCCGCTCCTCCAGCTCGATCACGGTGGTCACGGTGGCGGGGACCGTGAGCCGCTCCCCCTTGGTGCCCTGCGGCTTGCTGTTCCGGGCGGCCCGCTCGATGGCTTCCTTCTCCTGGTCTCGATGCCACCCGGCGACGGCGGAGACCAGCGTCGGCAGGTGACGGGGGGCGACGGTCTCGCCCTTGGCCAGCTGGCCCACCTTGTGGCGGTACTCGGAGAGGCTGCCGTACCCCTGGAGGGCCCACGCGCGGACGGCGGCGGCGGTGCTCGCCGCGTCCGGCTCGGCGTCGATTCCGGCCCGCCACTCCTGCGACACCTTGCGGTCGAAGAAGTAGGCGTCCACCGAATCGGCAGTCGGTACGCGGTTCTTCCACTCCTCGGAGCGGCTGTAGAAGCGGCCGTCCTGGGCGACGACGGCGGCGGCCACCCGGAGGACCTCGTCCACCGGCACCCGCAAGTCGGCCGGGACTCCGCCCTCGTTGCCGTCCCAGTCGGAGTCCTTGATCGTCCCTAGACGCCACAGCGCCTCAAGGCCCTTGATCGGCAGGCCGGTGTACGGCTCGACGCACGTGGTGCCCAGCTGCTTGATCTCGCCGTTCTCGTGGCGGGCGAGGTAGGTGGCGGTGCGGTGGCGGGCGACCGCGCACCCGTGGCAGTAGTTCTCGATGGCGCGGTGCTGGCGGGCGGCCTCGGCGTCCCGCTCCGGAAGGCCCGGGAACAGGCTGGTGATCGTCTCGCCCTCCTCGTCGTGGTCCAGGCGGGCGATGACGGTCCAGCCCTGGTGACGGGGAAGGTCACCGCTGATCGTCACGGTGATGGTGGGGCGCTTGCCGATCACGCGGCCGTCCACGTCGCGGTAGTCGGCCAGGAACGGGGCGGAGATGTCGAGCGCGTACGGGCTGAGGCGGTGGACGGCGGCACGGGCGTTGGTGGCCTCAACGAGCTGGCGGACGCGGGCCTGGGCGTTGGCGGGGACGGAAAACCGCATGGCTGCGCTGGTCATCGGGTGCTCCTGCTGGTGAGAGAAATCGAGCCCCCGGCCGGGCGGGTTGCCCTCCGCGTGCGGCCGGGGTCGGGTCGAGGCCGGCTGACGGCCCGTGGCTCGGAGGGGGTGTTGCCCTCCCCCTCCGACACCACTAATTAAACCATGTTTTGACGGCTGGGGCAAACGTCCCGGCCGGGGATGTCGAGTGCGGCGCGGTCGCGCAGGAAAGCGGCGAAGAGTGCGGCGGTGAGGCTGTCCGGGGTGCCGTAGGTGCGGCGGGAGTCCAAGGCCCCGATGCGCGCGCCGTGGTGGCGGACGGCGAACGGCTGGCCGGGCTCGGGGATGGTGAGCGCGTACAGTCCGCGCGGGGTGTCCACGCGCAGGACGACGGCGGCGGCCTCGGGGTCGTAGGCGGCCGACCAGCGGGCTGACCCGATGCCGAACTCCGCGAGTCCGCCCGCGATGGCGCGGGCCTGCATGAGGTCGGCGGCGACGCTGGCGTTGGGCTCGGCGGGCGCGGCGGCGTATCCGCAGCAGTGGTCGTCGGCGTAGGTCTCGGAGAGAACGGCACGGGTCACGGTGGGGCTCCTGGGGGGTGGCCGGGGGCGGGGTGGATTCCCGCCCCCGGCGTCGGATCGGTGGAGAGGATCAGGCGGTTTCGGTCTCGGCGCTCGACTCCTCGGCCGCCGGGGCGTCCGGCTCCACCTCCGCGCTCTCCGGCTCCGTGTCGGCCTGGTCGCCCTCGCCCTCGGCCGGGGCTTCCGGCTCGGGCTCGACCTCCGGGGCCTCCTCGGCCTGCTCCGGCTGGGCGTCACCCTCGGCCTGCTCGCCCTCGTCCTCGCCGGGTTCGGCCTCCGGCTCCTCCTCACCCTGCCCGCCCTCGTCCTGTCGCGCGTCCGGCTCGGCCTCCGGCTCGCCTCCGCCGAGAAGGGACGCGCGGGGCTGCTCCTTCTTCGCCGGGTCGTACGGCGTCTCCTCCGCCACGGACCGCTCGATGGGCGTCAGCTGGTAGCCGAGGGACTCCAGCACGCGGAACCATGCAGCGGTGGGCGTCCGGGTCCACGGGGCGCGCTGGCCGTCGGTCCGCCACGCCGACCGGTTCGCGCACTTCTCGCGCACGGCGGCGATGGCCGCGAACTGGAGCTGCGGGGCCCGGCGCGGGTCCTTGGCGGCGTGCTCGGCGAACGCGCTGCGGTTCTTGGCCTGCTGGGCGTTCAGCCCCAGGAAGGCGGCCAGGATCGCGGTGGTGGGCTCCTTGTTCAGGTCGTCGCTGATTCCCCACGTGCCACTCAGAAGCGCTTCGTTGACGTGGCGGATCAGGGCGTTGGTGCTGGCCTTCGGGAGGCTGCGGGACTTGATCAGGTCCGCGAGCCACTTCCGGCGGATCACCTCGGCGGCGTCCCAGTCGATGTTCCCCGCCTTGACGGCGGCGCGCTCGGCGCGCTCGGCCTCGACCTCGGCGGCGGTCCTGAGCGTGCCGGTCCCGTTGCCCTTGGCGCTGTCCGGCGCGACGTGGCCGTACAGTCCGGGGGACGTGCAGTAGGGCTCGTACCGGTCGCCCCGCTGCTCGTCGAACACCCAGACCTGACCCTTGCACCCGTTGTGCTCCTCCTTGCTGACCCCGCTCAGCCGCCACACCCTCACGGCTCGTTCGGACAGCTCCTCAGCACCCCGGATCTTCTGCCCGGCGGTCTCCAGCTCCGCGCGGTGGGCCTCAGCCTTGGCTGCCTTGTCGCGCTTGACCCGCTCGACCTCGATGGCCCACTGAACCTTCGCCTCGTCCGCACCCTTGGCGGCGGCGGCCTCGGTGATCGCGGCAAGTGCCTCCGGGTTGTCGGCGAACTCCTGGAGGGCGGCCATGTTCTCGAACGTCCACGTGTAGCCGCTCGCGGCGCTGATGGCGGCGCTGAGCGTCTCGCTGTTGCGGACCTTGACGAGAGTGCGCACGTCCTTCTGCTTGACGCCCGCCGCCTTGGCGATGCGGCCGACCTGCGCGCCCGCCTCGGCGGCGCTGAACATCGCCTGGTCCATCTCCCGCTTCGTCAGACCCTTGCGCTGCTCGGAGGTGGTGATCATGTCGAGGAACTGCCCGGCGGCGTCGCGGTCGTCGTCCTCCCACTCGTACGGCAGGTGGGTGAGGCCCGCGTCCTGTGCGCCGAAGTAGCGGCGGTGGCCGTCATTGACCTGGATGACTCCGCCCTCAAGCCGCTGGATCTTGACGGGGATACGGCACCCCTCGGCGCGGAAGGACTCCACGAACCGCGCGTTGATGTCGAGATCCTCACGGGCGTTCTCCGGGTGCGGGGTGAGCGCATCAATCCGGATCACCGGGCGGGGCGTGAACGGCAGGGCCTCAACCCCCGCGTCGACGGCGGCGGCGAGCCGCTGGAACCCGTCGATGATCTGCGGCACCCCACCGTGGGTGCTCACCACGTACAGCGGCTCCTGAACGCCGTTGGCCTTCACGTCAGCCAGCAGATCAGCCGGGGCCTCTACGGAGCGGACGTTGCCGGAGTGCGCGAGGAGTTCCGCAGTGCTGATGGTCGGCCACGGGGCGGGAGCGGTCTGGACGCCGGCCTGGGTCTGGGTGGTCATCGTCGTACTACCTTCTGGTGAGAGGTGCCGCCGGGGCCGGTCGGCCCCGGCGGGGGGTGTCGGTCGGGGGTGTTGCCCTCCCCCTTCCGACATGCTTAATTAAACCACGTTTTGGAGTGTCGGACAACCGGGGACAGTGTGATCGGCGTCACTCCGGTAGGGGGCTGCGGCGGAGCGGATCAGGGTGGCGGCCTCGGCGGTCGTCCGGCCGGGGGCGTCGGTCCAGCACCACAGGAGGGTGCGGCGGTAAGCGTCCTCGGTGAGGCCCAGCTTTCGCCACCGGACGGGCGACACGGGGTTGCCGTGCGCGTGGTTGCTGAGCACCACCAGGGAGTCAAACAGGGACCGCTGGAAGATGTCCCACGCCTCCCCGCGCTCGGTCCAGCGGGGCCGGGCGGCGCGCACGCCGCGCCCCCATGCGTGCAGCAGGTTGCACGGGGCGGTGTTGCCCATCCGGCCGGGCTGCCAGAGGTGGTCACCCTGGTACAGGCCGACGCGCTCGATGTGGTCGGCGGCGGCGGTGAGGATGCGGGCGGGGGTGGCGCGGTGCCGGGACGGCATGGCGGTCTCCTGGGCGGTCAAGGTGCATCGATTTCAACGGACTTGGCGGCAATGGTGCAGCCGGTGCAGTAGCAGGGGGTGCGCCACCGGTGCCCGGCCGGGCTGGTGCTGGCGAAGGTTCGGGCGGCGGCTTCGCTGATCCGGCCGGTGCCGGGGATCTTCGGGGCGGCGGCGTTCCATGCCTGGGGAACGCTGTACACCTGGAAGTAGTGGCGACCGTTCTCGTCGGTCCTGTGGAACCTGATCCAGTCCATGAACACGCGGGCTCCTCGGGGACGCGCGGGGCGGGCCGGGGCGGCGGGCCGCCGCCCCGGCGGGGGCGTGGATCAGGCTGCGAGCGATCCGGCGGACCTGGCCCCGATGCGGCGGGTTCCGCCGATGTCCGCGCGGTTGCCTGCGGCGGCCCCGTCGCCGTAACCGCTGCCGCTGTACGTCCCGCCCTGGCCCCGCGTGCGCGGGTGGTCCTTGCGGGTCGCCGCCCGGACCATCGCGGCACGGTCGGCCAGAACAAGTTCACCGCTGCGGCCGGAGGCGGACGTCTCCCCGCTGGCAGCGGCTCGGGCGGCCTTCTCGATGGCCTCCAGCCGCTCAATCACGCGCTCGATGAATCCGAGCTGCCAAGAGTTGCGCCACGCCTTCGCGCTGCGCACGCCGTACGGCACGACCTGCCTGTTAAGGCCGTTGAGCATCTGAAGCAGGAGCGAGGTGTAGAGGATCTCCGCGCGCTGGACATCGGACTCGAAGCCGATGATGTGGACGCGACGGCCGCCGCCCGCGACCTCTTGCCCCATGTAGATGGCCCGGCAGCCGACAGCCTCCGCAATGAAGGACATCAGGCGCACACGCGACATCGACCAGGGGTTCGGGAGGTCGATGTACTTGTCCGTGATCCCGTCGCGCGACGGCTGCCCGTCGCTCAGCAGCGCCTCATCCACGCCGTACTTCGCCACCATCTCCATCGCCCGGGTCCGGGCAAGCTCGGCCTCGGCCTCCGGCGTGGCCGGGTCCTCAGCCTTGGCCAGCAGCGCCCGAATCGTCGCCAGCTTGGGGTTCGCGTCCGCATGGGTGGTCACAGTTCTTCTCCTGGTGAGAGGGGGTGCCGGGGCCGGTGGGCCTCCGGGCCGGCTGGGGTGTTGCCCTCCCCTTCCGACATCACTAATTAAACCATGTTCTTGATGTCGGGTCAAGCCAGGAAACCCACCTGACCTGCTCTTTTCCCGCCGCGTCCACCCACACCCGCCCGGCCGGGCCCGGCCACAACGGGCCCCGGGCGGGGTTCCCTCCTCGGTCGGACAGCTCCGCCGCACCAGGGTTCCGGGTGGGGTGTCCAGGCTCGCGAAGCGACCGCGAAGCGGCTCGGCCTGGGCACCCTGCCCGGGGCCCTGGTACGCCCTCCGGGTGTCCGACCGAGGAGGGAACCCCGCCCCCACCACCCCAACCACCACGGGCCCGCACCCGACCAACCCGCCCCCACCCCCTCCGAGAGAGGACCCGCCGGAGGCACAGAAGCTCTGACGCCGGCACCTTCGACCGCAGTTTGAGGTGTCCGCGGACTCGTGCTTACGGTGCGCGCGATGAGCACGGATCTGGCGGGGATGGGGAACGGATGAGCACGACATCGACAGCAACGGTGACCTCGGCGGAGTTGAAGCGGCGTGTGCGCGCCGTCGAGGAGATCCAGGCGCGGACACGGGAGTTCGCTGCGGCCAACGCCCTGACCACACGAGAGGCCGCGGTGAAGGCGTCGAAGGCGAAGGATGACGCCGAGGTCGCGGCGCGGGAGGCTGCGGCAGCCGTCCTTCGGCTGTTCAACAACGACGCCGAGTTGGTCGCGCAGCTGCTCGGGGTCGAGGCGGAGGAGCTGGAACGCGAGGCGAAGCCTGTTACCGCCGCTCGCGCCAAGGAGGTGATCGAGGAGCTGCGTGCCCGCGCCGAGCGCCCGCGCCCGGTTCGCCGCGCCAGGAAGGCCGGCGCCTCAGCCAAGAATCCTTCCGGCTCCGCCCCGGACTCCGCGATGGAGGGCAGCCTGGCCGATGCCGGCTGATCACGGTGACCCTGGGCCCGGGCTCTTCCCGCTCACTGCGGTGAAGGGGTCCGGGCCCGCTCCAGTTGACGAGCAGCTTTCCCTTCTCGGAGACCCAACGCCGGTTCGAATAGCGGCGGTTGAATGGGCCGCTTGGCTAGCCGACGAGTCTGTTCAGGCCCGCTACTGGGCGAAGGTCTATCGGGCCCCGGCCACCGGGTGCTGGTTCTTCACCGGCGGGATCTCCAGCACCGGGCACGCCACGTTCCGGGCCACCTCGCGGCCCGGCCGGACTCGGCGGGGCACGGTGCCCGCGCACCTGTACGGGTACCAGCTCGCGCACGGCGTCATCCCGCGGTTGGGCTGGGGCACCGACCTGACCGTCTGCCACACCTGCGACTCCCACTCATGCCAGCAGCCGGCGCACCTCCGGCTGGGCACGGCGGCGGAGAACCGAGCCGAGTGGGTGGCCCGGCGGCGCGATCCGGGAAGTCCCCTGTCGGATCTGCGCGGCCCCGCCGGACGATCCCGTGCGATCGGCGCCGCCATCCGCGCCGGCCAAGCAGCTGGCGAGTCCGAAGCGGAGATCGCCGCACGGGTCGAAGCGGTGATCGCGGACGGCCGTCCGCTGAGCCTCTGGTGACCACCGCGCCCAGCAGTCTCACCGACAGGGCGCTGTCGCACCCGTGCGTTACGGTCGGCGAGAAGTCCTGACTGCGCCAGAGGAGTCCCCGTGTCCGAAGCCCACCCTGACCACATCGGTCTCCCGGCGCTCTACATGGCCGAGGTCACGGCCTTCCGCGGACGGTGGAAGTTGAACATCGTCGCGCCGGGCCCCGAAGTCGTGGTCGGGCTGGTCGACCTCGGCCCCGCTGACACCCTCGTCGTGCCCCAGCCGGATGACCCGGGCCGTTACCTGATCGACCTCGACGGCAAGGAAGTTCCTGTCCTTCCCCGGGAGGCCGCGGTGCAGCAGTTGGAGGAGCACGGCTATGTGGTGGCGAAGGAGGCGCGCGGCGACAGCAAGAGGGATCACGGCTGGACTCAGGTCGCTGCCGCGCTGTGGACGGCCCCCTGCCGCCCTGCGGCTTGAGCTTGACGGACACCCCGCGGGCCGGCTTAGCCGGGTCGCGGCGCCCACCGGTTACAGACAGTGCCGTGGGCGAGGACCGATCGGTCCTCGCC